>NZ_OY782764.1:705000-980000 GCF_963678225.1 uncultured Cohaesibacter sp.
CTGTATAATTTTCTTACAAATGCCCAATTAATAAACAGGCCCTCTAAATTTCATCGCGATTTTAAGGGGTCAGCAGACTGTCTGCACAATTTCAGAGCTTAAAATTGTGTCATTTACGTAAAACTGACTAAGATTCCAGAGCCAATTTCACTCAGCATTTTTCTCCCAAAAGGCGATGAGAAACTTGTCCACAGCGGACAACTTGAAGGCCCCTTTCCTACACACTCCGCTCACGCATTTGCACGCCTCTCAGTACGACTGACAGCCTGCCCGCTCTATCGCACAAAACATCACACAACCCCACACAAACAAGAAGCGGCATCACACGCTCGCGATACCGCTTCCCATTCAGTCTATATTCAGGGCTACTTAAAAACCCTTTCGATATACCTACGCTTTCAGATCAAAACGATCGGCATTCATAACCTTGGTCCACGCGGCGACAAAATCCTTCACGAATTTCTCCTTGTTATCGTCCTGCGCATAGACTTCAGCATAGGAACGAAGGATGGAGTTGGACCCAAAGACAAGATCCACGCGAGTTGCGGTCCATTTCACAGCATCGGTTTTACGATCCTGTATTTCGTAAGTATTCTTGCCTGTCGGCACCCATTTGAAGGCCATGTCCGTCAGGTTCACGAAGAAGTCGTTTGTCAGGGCGCCTTCATTCTCGGTGAACACGCCGTGCTTGGTGCCTCCATAGTTGGTGTCAAGCATACGCATACCGCCAACCAGCACCGTCATTTCCCTGGCAGTCAAACCCAACAGCTGCGTACGATCAAGCAACATCTCTTCCGGGCTGACCACATAGTCCTTCTTGGCCCAGTTGCGATAGCCATCGGCCAAAGGCTCCAGAGGATCAAAGGACGCAGCATCGGTCATTTCGTCTGTAGCATCCCCCCGCCCCGGAGCGAACGGCACAGCAACATCTAGACCGCCTGCCTTGATGGCCTTTTCCAGACCCACATTGCCAGCAAGTACTATGGCATCAGCGACGCTTATACCAAACTCTGCGGCAATCGGCTCCAGAACCGAGAGAACCTTGGCCAAACGATCCGGCTCATTGCCTTCCCAATCTTTTTGCGGTGCCAGACGAATGCGCGCACCATTGGCACCACCTCGCATGTCCGACCCACGATAGGTACGAGCACTGTCCCAAGCAGTGGCAACCATTTCGCCAACAGACAAACCACTAGCTGCAATCTTTGCCTTCACAGCTTCGACGTCATAATCAGACGGACCTGTTGGCACAGGATCCTGCCAGATGAGATCTTCATCCGGAACCCAAGGGCCAATATAGCGGACCTTCGGCCCCATATCACGGTGGGTCAGCTTGAACCATGCACGAGCAAAGGCATCGGAGAAATAGTCGGGATCCTTTATGAAACGCTGGCAGATTTCATTATAGACAGGGTCCATCTTCATGGCCATGTCGGCATCCGTCATGATCGGCGCACAGCGGATGGACGGATCCTCCACGTCGACCGGCATGTCTTCTTCCTTCATGTCGATCGGCATCCACTGCCAGGCGCCCGCTGGGCTTTTCTTCAGTTCCCACTCATAGCCGAACAGATAGTCGAAATAACCCATATCCCATTTGGTCGGTTCATAGGTCCATGCGCCCTCGATGCCACTAACCACCGTATCGCGACCGATGCCACGACCCTTGGTATTCATCCAGCCGATGCCCTGATATTCAGGACCAGAGGCTTCTGGATCCGGGCTCAGATCTTCAGCTCGTCCATTGCCATGACACTTGCCGATGGTATGACCACCGGCTGTGAGCGCAACGGTTTCCTCATCATCCATCGCCATGCGGGCAAAGGTTTCGCGGATCTGGGCGGCTGTCTTGATCGGATCCGGTTCGCCATTGACGCCTTCCGGGTTCACATAGATCAGCCCCATCTGCACTGCGGCCAGTGGGTTTTCCATGGTCTCAGGCTGGTCAACATCACCATAGCGGCCATCACTTGGTGCGAGCCATTCCTTTTCAGCACCCCAATAGGTATCCTTTTCCGGATGCCAGATATCCTTGCGGCCGAAACCGAAACCGAAGGTCTTCAATCCGGCTTCTTCATAAGCGACCGTGCCTGACAGAATGATCAGGTCAGCCCATGAAAGCTTGTTGCCGTATTTTTTCTTGATCGGCCAGAGCAGTCGACGCCCCTTGTCGGTATTGACGTTATCCGGCCATGAATTGAGCGGCGCAAAACGCTGGTTACCGGTGCCGCCGCCGCCGCGCCCATCGGCCAAGCGATAAGACCCTGCTGCGTGCCAGGCCACACGCGCAAACATGCCCACATAGCTGCCCCAGTCGGCAGGCCACCAATCCTGGCTGTCATGCATCAGATCCCGAAGATCCTGCTTGACCGCCTCATAGTCGAGTGCCTTGACTTCCTCGGTATAATCGAAGTCTTCACCGTAAGGGCTGGTCTTGGTGTCATGCTGGTGCAGAATGTCCAGATTGAGGGCATTCGGCCACCAATCCATGACGCCGGTCCCCATGGCCGTGTTACTGCCGTGCATGACTGGGCACTTACCGGTCGATTTGGTGTCGCTGTGATCCATTTGGTCCTCCAAAAAATCAATCAATCGTTCTTGTTTGAACAAGACAGATCTTGTCATTTAATATGGTTTGGCAGCCCTTTTCGCGAGGCCGACCCTTTCGCGCACTTCTCTTCGTACAATGCTATTTTTACCAGACGAGTTCCATAAACGGAAATTGCATTTTCTAAGATAAGTGATAAGATTTTCTAATGACAAATCTTTCCATGAAACACCTGCGCTATTTCGATGCTCTGGCCCGCCACCATCACTTCGGGCGAGCGGCAGAAGAATGCAATGTAACCCAACCGGCTCTTTCGGTTCAGATCAAAGAGTTGGAAGCGCTGATCGGCGCGTCTCTCGTTGAGCGCGGATCACGTCAGATCCATCTGACAGCTTTGGGAGGTGCCTTTGCGGAACGCGCCCAGCATATCCTGCACTCCGTCAAGGAGCTGGAAGACCTGACGCGCAGCACGCAAGGCCCTTTGGGCGGTCAGTTCCGCTTTGGCATCATCCCAACGGTGGCTCCTTACCTCTTGTCAGACTTTATAAAAGTCATGGGACAGCGCTTTCCCGGGCTGGATTTGCGACCGCGAGAAGCCAAAACGAAGAAACTGATCACCGATTTGCTAGAAGCCCGACTTGATGCTGCGATTGTCGCCCTGCCCATCTCCGAACCATCTTTGGAAGAGTTGGCCTTACTGGACGAAGAATTCGTCCTGTTGCGCTCGCAGCAGGATGCAAACAAACCGGTCCCCAATCCGGAGATGCTCCAGACGATGCGCCTGCTATTGCTGGAAGAAGGCCATTGCTTCAGGGATCAGGCGATTTCCTATTGCAACAACAGCGCTGCCCCACCCCGCAATCTGATGGAGGGCAGCTCGCTGGCGACATTGGTGCAAATGGTCGGAGCCGGGATCGGCGTGACGCTAATCCCGGAGATGGCCGTCAGCGTGGAAACACGATCTGCACCGGTTTCCGTTGCGCATTTGCCGAACCCTGTCCCGACACGCACCATTGGTATGGTCTGGCGGCGCAGCAACCCCTTGCGCGACGAATTCCTTCAGATCGCGGACATTCTCAAATCCATAACCAACCAGATGAAATCAGAACGCTAAAGCATAAGCCTGCCGGTGAAGCGAAGCAATGAAAGGAGAGCGACAAGAAGGGAGAAAGCAGAAGGAAGAGGGATTTAAGAGATATTGGCTTTGAACAACGTTATGGCATCCGCCATGGTCGTCTCGGCACGCTTGGCATCCTTGGCTTTGATTGCATCGACGATCTGCCAATAGGTATCAATGGACGCCTGCTGCACATTGCCAGCCGGATTGATGCGCGCATTGTCATAGCCCAGCCGATAGACAGAAAAGAGCGCAGCCTGAACCATATCGCCCAGAGACGACAGAAATCGATTGCCCGACATATGCAGAATAGAGGTGTGAAACTCGATATTGGCAACAGCATAAGAGACATAGTCTTCAGCCACAGCCATATGCTCGCACTCGGTAGTAAGAGCAGCGCACTCTTCCCCCCGACCACGCTGTGCAACGAGAGCGGCTGCCGCAGGCTCGAAAATCAGGCGGATTTCATGCAATTCATTCAAGAAAGGTCCCGGCTTTCTTAACGACGCATGCCAGCGCAAAACGTCGGGGTCAAACATGCTCCAGTCCGAGGAGGGGCGCACACGCGTCCCCACCTTGGCTTTTGATTGCAACAGCCCCTTGCCCACAAGGGTCTTTTTTGCTTCACGAATGACCGTCCGAGACACCCCGAACATTTCTTCCAGATCCGGATCAAGCGGGATCATCGTCTGTTCGGCATAGTCGCCTGAAACAATGGCCATACCCAGTTGATCAACAACTTTGGAAGTATTGTTGAAGGCCTGCTGAGAGGTGCCTCCAGCGGTCGTCAGGCTCATGATCGCATCGCGAATTCTGTTGCTGGTTTTCTTCTCGCCGTCGTCGCCCAAGCCAATACCTTCTGCAGCATGATAAAGGTGAACAGCAGAACGCCGATAACGATTTTGGTCCACCAACTCGAAAGGGTGCCATCAAAAACGATATAGGTCTGGATCAATCCCATAATGAGAATGCCGAAAAAGGTTCCAGCCACAAATCCCGTGCCACCGCTCAACAATGTGCCACCAATCACCACCGCAGCGATGGCGTCCAGTTCCACGCCCACTGTCGACAATGAATAGCCGGCTGATGTGTAGAGGGAATAGACGATTCCTGCAAGTCCTGCCAGACCGCCCGATGTCGCATAAATGAGAATGGTCGTTCGTGCGATGGGAACCCCCATCAGCTGGGCCGTTTGTACGCCACCTCCGAGCGCGTAGACATTCTTGCCGAATTTCGTACGGTGCAAGACGATCATCGCCCCGATGAAGACCAACAACATCACGCCACCGATCAGCCTGAACCGTCCGCCACCTGGCGCCTTCCAGTAGATTGATTGCAGCACATCATAGAATTCATGCGTGATGGGCACGGAATCCGTGGACAGCACATAGGCAAGCCCTCGCATGAGGAACATCCCGGCCAATGTCACAATGAAGGCGGGCATCTCCAGATAATGGACGATGGCCCCTTCTGCCGCCCCGAATGCAATGGTGATGGCGAGCACCATGCCAAAGGCAACAAGCGGATGAATGGACGTATCCCGCAGAATGACGGCGAGAAACACGCCGGTAAAGGCGATCACGGAGCCAACCGAAAGGTCGATACCACCGGTAAGGATGACGAAGGTCATGCCAACAGCCGTAATACCAAGAAAGGCGTTGTCAGTCAGCAGGTTGGCTACAACTCGGCTGGAGAACATGCTGGGAAATTCCCAGATGCACAGCATATAGGCGAGAACAAAGGTCGCCATGGTCATATAAAGCGGAAGCCTTGGCGATTTCATCATGACAGACTCTCCTTGGCGGTCTGATTATTCTTGGCGCCATTCTCACTGGGCGCATGGGGCGGTGTCGATGCTCGGAAGAGATAGATCGCGTGCTGAACCGCCGGAGACTGGATGAACAGGATCACGATGATCAGCAGCGCCTTGATCACCAGGTTGAATTCAGGCGGCATACCCGAAAGCAGAATGACAGAGTTCACCGACTGGATAATAAGTGCCCCTAAAAGAGACGCGATGATCGAGAAGCGGCCACCGAGCAGAGAGTTACCGCCGATAACAACAGCCAGAATGGCATCAAGCTCCATCCATAAGCCCGCATTGTTGGCATCAGCTCCCTTGATGTCGGCAGCAACGACCACACCAGCCAGTGCGGCGCAGAAACCGGTGACCAGATAAACCGCAACAAGCAGAACCCGAGAGTTGATACCGGCCAACCGTGAAGAGGTCTCGTTGATACCGATCGATTCAATCAGCATTCCCAGAGCCGTGCGGCGGACCACATAGGTTATCAACCCGCCCATGATCACCCAGATATAAACCGGCGTCGGTAGCCCCAGAATGGTGCCGGCCCCCAGATGGATAAGACCGGGGTCATTGAAGGTCATGATCTTGCCTTCAGTGATCAACTGCCCGATCCCGCGCCCGGCAACCATCAGAACCAGAGTGGCGACAATTGGCTGCACCCGGAAAACGGCAACCAGAATGCCATTCCATGAGCCACAGGCCAATCCGGCAGCCAAAGCGGCCAACAGAGCAAGGAACCATCCGCCCCCAGCCGTAACGACCGAGGCAGCAACCGCCCCTGCAATGGCCATTACGGCACCCACGGAAAGATCAATCCCCTTGGTGGCAATCACCAAGGTCATACCCGTCGCCAGCAGAGCCACTGGCGCGCCTCTATTGAGCACATCAATGATATTGCCGAACAGGCGACCATTCTGGAACTCAATGGAGAAAAAGCCTGGAAAGACGATGAAGTTGAGCAGGATCACAACTCCGAGAATTATAAGCTGCGGCGCAATGCGCCGGAGAGTACCACCCATCATAGCCGCGCCCCTCCTTCTTCAGCGATAGATCGTACGATCGCACCAATGGAAATTTCGTCGCCCTGAAGCTCTTTGACTTGACGGCGATCTCGCAGAACCACAATCCGACTGGAATAGGTAATCAATTCCTCCAGCTCGGACGACGCCACGATCAAGGCCATGCCCTGCTCGCGAAGGGTCTGGATAAGCTCGATGATCTCAGCATGCGCACCAACGTCAATGCCCCGGGTCGGTTCATCAAGGATCAGGATGTCCGGCTCGGTTGCCAGCCAGCGAGCAAGCAACGCCTTTTGCTGGTTGCCACCGGAAAGAAGCCGGATCGGCATATCCAGACTGGCCAGACGGATATCCAATTTCTTGACATAGTCTTCGGCGATCTTCTCTGCCTTCGCGCGAGAGATCGGCCGTGTCCAGCCACGCCTTGCCTGCAACGACAGAATGATATTCTCTCTCACAGAAAGATCGCCCACGATGCCGTCTGTTTTCCGATCTTCAGGACAGAGGCCAAATCCAAGATGAATAGAGGATCTAGGGCTGTCGATCTTGATGGCCTCCCCATTGAGTGTGGCCGTACCCTGATCGGCAGGCGTGGAGCCAAAAATCACTCCGGCAGTCTCACTGCGCCCCGATCCAAGCAGTCCGGCCAGACCAATCACTTCTCCCTTATGCAGGATCATGTCGAACGGCTCGATGGTGCCGCGGCGCCCGTAATTTTTCAGCTCAAGAATGGTTTCGCCGATCACGGCCTTGCCGCGTTCTTTCTTGGCTTCTTCAAGCTGGCGCCCGAGCATCATGGTCACGATTTCAGTTTGCGTGGCATTGGCCAGTTCACGCGTACCGACAATGCGCCCGTTGCGCAGGATCGTAGCCCGATCGGAGATCTCGAAAACCTGATCAAGGAAATGGGTGATGAAAACCACCGCGAGGCCCCGTTCGGTCAGTTTGCGCACAACGGAGAAAAGCAGATCGATCTCCTCGCGGTCCAAACTGGCGGTCGGCTCATCCAGAATGAGCACCTTGCCGGCCAGCTCCACAGCACGCGCAATGGCAACCACCTGCTGGATGGCAATCGAATAACTGGAAAGCAGCTGAGAGGGGTCGATATCCAAGCCAAAGCCGGACAAGACCTCTTTGGAGCGCTTGACCATTTCACGATTGTTGATCATGCCATGGCGCATGGGTTGCCAGCCAAGAAACAGATTCTCCGCAACGGTCATATTCGAAAGGAGGTTCACCTCCTGATAGACAGTACCGATACCAAGTGCGAGGCTTCCTTGCGGATCGCGCGGGTCAATCTCCTCGCCATCGAGCAGAATGGTACCAGCATCGCGTTTATAGGCACCGGTCAAACATTTGATAAGTGTGGATTTTCCCGCTCCGTTCTCTCCCAGGAGGGCGTGTACTTCACCGGGATAAAGAGAAAGAGAAACATCATCCAGCGCGATGGCGCCGGGAAAGAATTTGGAAACGCCAGTCGCCTGTAGGACCGGCTCGGGGGTCGTAGACATGGTGTGATCCTGAAGGCTACCAGAATTGGATGAAAAGCCGAATGAGCGTGGTGGCAGACAGAGTTTCTGCCCACCACCAACGATTGTCAGAGATCAGTAGCCAAGGCTCTTCTTCATTTCATAGATGGCGTTATTGTCGTCATCCTGAGTGTAGAGCTTGGATTCAGTCTGGACCCATTTTTCAGGCATGGTGCCATCTTTCCAATAGGCGTCCAGAATATCAAAAGCAGGACCAGCCATATTCGGGGTCAACTCAACGGTTGCGTTTGCTTCGCCATTGGCGATGGCCAGATGCATGTCAGGCACAGCGTCAATTGCAACAACGAGAATGTCTTCACCCGGCTTTGCGCCAGCTTCCTTGATGGCCTGAATGGCACCAACGGCCATGTCATCATTGTGAGCATAAAGAGCGCAGATATTTTCAGCGCCTTCAGCTTTCAGGAAGCTTTCCATAACAACCTTACCCTGAGCGCGGGTGAAGTCGCCGGTCTGGCTGCGTACGATTTCCAGATTGGATGCGTCCGCGATGGCTTTCTCGAAGCCTTTTTTGCGGTCAATCGCCGGAGACGAGCCCGTCGTGCCCTGCAGCTCGACAATACGGCAGTCCTTGCCAGCCATTTTGTCTTTAAGCCAGTTGCCAGCCACTTCGCCTTCATAAACGGTGTCAGACGTGACAGCCGTCATGTAGAGGCTTGGGTCAGCATCAACCTTACGGTCGAGCAGGATGACAGGAATTTCAGCGTCTTGAGCTTCTTCAAGAACGGAGTCCCAGCCGGTTGCAACAACCGGGGCCAGGAAGATGGCATCAACACCTTGAGCGATAAAGCCGCGCAGAGCCTTGATCTGGTTTTCCTGTTTCTGCTGAGCATCAGCAAATTTCAGGGTAACACCGCGTTCTTCAGCTTGTTGTTTGGTAACAGTGGTTTCAGCAGCACGCCAACCGGATTCAGAACCGATCTGCGAAAAACCGACCGTTTTGCCCGCAGCCATTGCGGTCATTGGAGCCAGAACAAGCGCACTAGCGAGCAGAATGGAGCTAAGTTTCATAGTTTCCTCCCTATCGAAAATATCTCCCACAGACCATTAAGTAATACTTATTAAAACTCGTAAATGGATGATTCGGCTACTTTCATGGGCAATCACACCACAGCGTGCCTACAAAAGTCTCAGCAATCAAAAGATGAGTAGACAAAGACCGCCATTGCGTCGAAAGAATTTGCTAACCAGACAAAAAGCACCAAAATCGAGCACATGACATAGAGGCTTTCACCCTCGTAAAAAGTGAGCAGAAATATTCACCTTTTCGCAAAAAGCCACTGTCTTCTAGTCCTTGAACACCATCACCGGCTCGAATTGGAGCATGGTCTCATAGCTGCAGAATTCAACGGCAGCCATGCTGATATCAGAGAGGTCCTTTTCATATCTGGCAAACAGTCTGGCGCTCTCCTCGTCAATTGCGGTTGCCGTTTCCCTATCAGTAAAGGTCAGGGGATAGGCAAGAGTGATATGGAATATATAGCCCTCATGTGCGTGATAGCGGATTGATGTCAGTTGAGACAGAATCTCACGCACCTGCCTGAGCATTTGCTCATCCTGCGGCGTGGCGCCGCACACCGTTACCGAATGAAGAGCGAAAAGGTCTATGGCTGTGACATTCATGCCTGTTGGCAAATGCCGACCGGTCAGACGCTGAATAAAGGCCTGCGTCACGCTATCCCGACTACTATCCAGAGGGATATCTTTTGGCCAGCCTTCCGACAGGCTGATGCATCCCGGCGATACCCCCTGAAACAGGGTCATATGCAGGCTATCAGCTGGCAGAAAAGCGAAGAGATGCGCAAAAGGACCGGCCTTGATATCTTGCTGCATGGAGACAAGGGCGCGATAGGCCCGTGATGATGGATCGATATGGCAAAGAAAGGTATTGCCTGCAAAGGGCAAGGCTTTTCCATCGGGCGTGAATTTGCCCCCGCCCCCTTCCTTAGTGATAGAAGCGGGGCGCTCGCCATCTGAAAGCGTGCCCGCCATATAGGCTATCGGGTCTCTTCGCGTGATCGTCATAGAATATGTCTCCCTTTGTGTTCCCCCCAAGCAGGGTCTGCCCATTGATTCTCAGAACACAACGCATATAAACCCTAGACTATGATAATCTGATTGAAAGTCTCCAGCGAATGGATGAGCCTATGTTCAACGTCCTGCACGATACCCTCTCGATAAAGACATCAGGAAAGCGCATGCACACCATCACGCGCGAGGTTGCCCATTGGTTGGCACAGTCCGGCGCCCAATCAGGCACCCTGACGCTCTTTTGCAAGCACACATCCGCCTCCCTTACGATACAGGAGAATTTTGATCCCACCGTTCAGGAAGACCTCCTCTCCTTTCTGGAGGATCTCGCCCCCGAAGACCGCTATTACGAGCATTCACTGGAAGGGCCGGATGATATGCCCGCCCATATCAAGACCATGGTGACGTCGGTCAGCCTGACCATTCCTGTTCAAAATGCCTCTATGTTACTTGGCCAATGGCAGGGCCTGTATCTTCTTGAACATAGAGCCCATGCCCATCACCGGCAGCTTCATCTCTGTTTCACAGGCCTATGCAAAAACTAATAAGCTACATGCATAGCCCCAACATTGACGCAGAGAAGAAAGATTGCTAAGTCACTCGCGCCTGAAAAGCGCTGCTTTTCGAGGCAAGTCCAGCTCGCGCCATTGCGCAACGTCGATAGTCGAAAGAGGCAACTCTTTCATTGCAGACAAGGCAATTTACGGGCAGCTTAAGGTGAGAACCGAACCAATTCGTCTCGAAAGCGATTCGAGCTTGTTAGAAAGTTGTGAGCCAACGGGGCTGAAATCGTTTTGGATGCAGCAAAGTGCGCTTCCGAATATGGATTGAGGGAAATGCTGAGTGAGCTACTCACCTGAGAACATACCGAATACCATGCCGAAAGTCCGCTTCACGAAAAGAGCACGCAAAGCCCTGTTCAGGCAGCTTGTTCGTCTCAGAAATACCATTGCAGACATCTCTCCGGCATGGCTGCGCCGCTTCTTTGCGCCGATCTATGATTATTTCGAAATGATCTTCATTGATCACGGCATGTTCAGAACGCCCTATGCCAACCGGCACAAAGTCTCTCCCAATGCCTGGCGCTCTTCCCAACCATGGCCACATCAGGTCCGCTATTATGCGAAGGATCTGGGCATCCAGACCATTCTCAACCTGCGCGGCCCAAGGGATTGCGGCAGTGATCGTCTGGAACGCAAGGCCTGCGAGGCCTATGGCATTGATCTGCGGGATGATCTGCAGGTCCGCTCGCGTGGTGCCCCTTCGCGGGAGACGATCCTTGGCCTTAAAAGCTATTTCGAGTCCCTGTCTTACCCGATCCTGCTTCACTGCAAGGCGGGGGCAGACCGGGCAAGCCTAGTCTCAGCGCTCTATCTCATCCTCAAGGAAGATGTGCCTGTCGATGAGGCCCGCGCGCAATTGTCCATGCGCTATGGCCATTTCAAACAGGCCAAAACCGGTATCCTCGATTATTTCTTTGAGGAATATCTCAGCTACAGCGCCACCCACGACATCTCCTTTTTGGAGTGGGTAGACACCGTTTATGACGAAGATGCGCTTGAAGCATCATTCAAGTCGGATCGATGGAGCAATTTGATTGTCGACAAGCTGCTGAGACGCGAATAGAGGAGCAGGTGTTCCCTACTCCTCGGCTTCCAGCGTCTGGCGCATGACGCGATATTCGCGGCGCTCGTCTTTCAGGCCCTCGATTTTCCATTTCAGATCGGCGATCTTCTTCTCATAGGCGTCTATCTCCGCCTTGGCCTTTTCAATGTCCTGATCAGCCGCCTGTTCCTTGTTCTGTACCGCCTCCAAGGCGGCCTGATAGAGCGCATCCATCTTGGCCAGATAATCATCATTCAAAACGGTCTGCGTTTGCGAGAAGCGTGTGCGCACATGCGAGACAAAGCGCTTGATGCTGATGCTTTCCCAGTCATCCCCCTCTTCGCGAATGCGTGCATTCTTGGCCACCCAGGCAACATTCTCAGAAATATCCGGCACCATGATCGCCATGCGCAGAAGCGTGAACTGATCTTCGGGCGTTTCCTGCTTCTGGGCACTGCCAAAAATCTCGATGGCCAGCGTGCGATCCTCTGTATCGAGTTCGCAAAAACGCGTCACAAAATTATCCATGCCCATCTCTTCAAGATCAGCAAGGAATAGTGCATAGAGCGCATCATCCACACGATCCGGCGCCGGATTGCCCTCATCCAGACAGGCAAAAGCCGAGATCGTCAAAGACAGGAAGAGGAACAGGCTTGCAACAAGGCTTCGCATAATAAAGAGCATAATCTGAGTGGAATCCGGCGTTGGGTTTTCAACAGGACGAGTGCACCATGTGCACCCCTTCATGGGCGTCTTCTTTCTTTTAATGCACGGGGTGCGCTTTGGAAATTTTATTTGTCGATTTTTCTGGAAATATCGACAAATTTCCGCCACTCCCTTTGTGGCTGACGCCACCAGCAGCCAACTCACTAGCAGAAATTCATCTATGCAAAAAGAACGGTGCTCTTCTTTGAAGTCGATTTGAACAAAGAAACATAACCGTCAAGGATGCGAAGAGCTAAAGGCAAGCAGTATGAAGGTTGGAGACTATCTCAAGATAGAAAACGCAACTGATATAAGCAGATCTGAAGTTGGGCGGCTGGGCACTGCCATTCTTTTCATGGTCGGCGTCATGATCTACGCAGGCACCCAGTTTGCCCATGTAGACCAATCCTTTCTTCTGATCGCAGCCGCCGTAATCGGCGCCTATATGTCCCTGAATATCGGTGCCAACGATGTGGCCAACAATGTCGGCCCCGCAGTCGGTTCCTTTGCCATGACCATGACAATGGCCATTGTCATAGCGGCGGTGTTTGAAGCAGGCGGCGCCATCATCGCAGGCGGCGAAGTGGTTCATACCGTCAAGAAGGGCATCATTGATCCGGCCGATATTGCCAACACGGATGTTTTCATCTGGGTTATGATGGGAGCCCTCTTGGGCGCGGCCATCTGGCTGAATGCAGCCACATGGCTTGGCGCACCGGTTTCCACCACGCACTCGATTGTGGGCGGGGTCATGGGCGCCGGGATCGCCAGCGCCGGTTGGGACATCGTCAACTGGGATTCCATGATCAAGATCGCGGCCAGCTGGGTCATCTCGCCCCTCACGGGCGGCATCATTGCTGCCCTGACGCTTTTCACGCTGAAAAAGCTGATTTTCTTCAAGGATGATCCGGTTACTGCGGCGCGCAAGGTGATGCCTTACGTCGTCTCGATCATGGCTTGGGCCTTCACCACCTATCTCTGCCTTAAAGGCATCAAGCAACTCATCAAGATCGAGTTTCCTGCCGCTCTGGCCATCGGTGCTGCCGTGGCTGTGCTTTGCTATTTCATCGTCCGCCCGATGATCGCCCGGGCAACCGATCGTATCGGAGACGGCGCGGATGGCGTCAACAAGCTTTTCACCATTCCGTTGATCTTTGCAGCGGCCCTCCTAAGCTTTGCCCATGGCGCCAACGATGTGGCCAACGCAGTTGGTCCACTTGCCGGTATTGTTGAAGTATTGACCGTTTCGGGCGGGGATCATTCTCAGGTTGCCATTCCGCTTTGGGTCATGGTGATCGGCGCTCTGGGCATTTCTTTCGGTCTGGCGCTGTTTGGTCCCAAACTCATTCATACCGTCGGCTCCGAAATCACCGAGCTGGACCGGTCCCGCGCATTCTGTATTGCGCTGGCTGCGGCCATCACCGTGATCATCGCCAGCCAGCTTGGTATGCCGATCAGTTCCACCCATGTAGCACTTGGTGCAGTCTTTGGCGTCGGCTTCTTGCGTGAATTCTTGGAACAGCGCATGGGCAAGGTCGTCGAGAATGTCCTCGCCAAGCATGTGGGCAGTCCCGATCTGAGCAAGGTGGAACAGGTTTTGGCCGAATTCCGCAATGCCCCGGCCGAAGAGAAGAAGATCATGCTCGATTCCCTCAAGGCCATGGGGCCTGAGGCCGTGATCTCCGCAGCGCAACGCAAGAAATTGCGCAAGGCCCTCAAGCGTCAGCTGGTCAAACGCTCGACCTTGCTGAAAATCGCCTCGGCATGGATCATCACCGTGCCCGTTTCCGGCGTGTTGGCTGCCTTGTTCTATTTCGCGCTCAGAGGCATGATGCTTCCTTAAGATTTAAGGTGTACTATGTGCGCTTAAAGAGACTTCATATCCTCGCAAAAGCAGCAGATATGAAGTCCCCCTTTCAAGCCACGCGAGGTCACCCGTGCTCAAGAAAATACTGCTGCCCCTCATCCTTTCCCTGCTGCTGATCGCCTTCTGGTTTAGTTCAGACTTTCAGGAAATCGCTGCGGGGGTGGCAGTTTTTCTTTTTGGCATGCTGATGTTGGAAGATGGCTTCAAGCTCTTCTCCGGCGGCTTTCTCGAAAAGATACTGGCCAGAGCCACCGGCTCAACCTTTCGCTCGATCAGCTTCGGCATCCTCACCACGACCATGATGCAATCGAGCTCACTGGTCTCGGTCATCACCATTTCCTTTCTCTCCGCCGGACTCATTTCTCTCATCGCGGGTGTGGGCATCATATTCGGGGCCAATATCGGCACGACCACCGGCGCCTGGCTGGTTGCCGGCTTCGGCCTCAAGGTCAAGATTTCCGCCTATGCCATGCCCATGCTGGCTGTTGCCATCGTGCTGGTTTTCCAGCGCAACAAATATTGGCGTGGGGCAGGCTATGTGCTGGCCGGTCTGGGCTTCCTGTTTCTGGGCATTCATTACATGAAAGAGGGCTTCGAGGCCTTCAAGGACCAGTTCGACCTCACCCGTTTTGCTATGTCCGGCATTCTCGGCCTCATCGTCTACACACTGGTTGGGTCCGCCGCGACCGTCGTCATGCAATCCAGCCACGCAACCATGGTCCTCATCCTGACAGGTCTGTCAGCTGGTCAGATTTCCTATGCCAATGCGCTGGCGCTGGCCATCGGCGCCAATATCGGCACGACCATCACGGCGATCATCGGCTCGCTGACGGCCAATTATCAAGGCAAGCGTCTGGCCCTCGCCCATCTGATCTTCAATCTGGTGACCGCCAGCGTGGCACTGGTCTTCATCAATCAGCTTCGGCAGGCCGTCGACTTTGTCAGCCTGCATGTGGGCATCGCAGATACGGACTATGCCCTCAAGCTTGCCGTCTTTCACACCATCTTCAATGTGCTGGGGGTAGCCATCATGCTGCCGCTCATGAACTGGTTGATCGCTTTTCTCACCCAGCGGATTGCCGAACCCAAGCTCGATATTTCCAAACCCAAATATCTCAATGAAGCGGTCGACGCCTTCCCCGCCACCATCGAGTTGGCCTTACGTAAGGAAGTGCTGCATTTGCAGGAAAATGCTGTCGAGCTGATCGCCCATGGCCTCAACATCCACCGTCACCAGCTTTATTCTAGCAACGACATCGCTCGTACGGTGCAATCCAGTCGCTCCACCTTCGAGTTGGATATCGACGCCCGCTATGAGGCGCGGGTGAAAACGCTCTACTCAGCGATCGTCGATTTCACCTCGCGGGTCGGCGACAAGGACATTCCCCACACAGTTCTGGAACGCGCTTACCGGCTGCGCAATGCAGCAACAGCCATGGTGCGTGCCGTCAAGGCCATCAAACATATGCGGCGCAACGCCAATCTCTTTACCAGCAAACCAATGGGAGCGGCGACAGATCTCTATAATACATTGCGCACGGAAATCGCCCGCATTCTTGCCCAATTGCATGCCCTCAACCAAATGGACGAAGACAGTCGGGATAGTGCATGGCTTGAAGAAGAGCTCGCCAAGATCAAGAAGGCCAAGAATGCCAGCACCCAGCTGGTAGAAGCCCATATCCGTGCCGGAGACCTGGAGATGCAGTCCGCAACGTCCTTCCTTAATGATTCCGACTATGCCTATAACGCCATGAAAGACTTGCTCAAAGCAGCCAAGGCCATTTATTCCGAGCCGGAAAGCACCGAGGAACAGGTCGAGCGTATCCTCAAATCCGATGAATCCGGCCCTCAGCTTGGAAAAATCATGGCAGAGCAGGAGCGAGACGGCGAATTTGACGTCCACCCTGTTTGATCAGCCCCACCGCACCAAAAGCAAAAGCCCCGTGCAGACAGGCACGGGGCTTCCATTGATATGCTTTACTAAGCCTTGGCGGCAGGAAAATCAGGCCTGCAGACCCTTGGCATGATGGGCGATATGATCGCCGATAAAGCTGGCAATGAAATAGTAGCTGTGGTCATGCCCTCCCTGCATGCGCAGGGTCAGCGGATGGCCAACACGCTTGGCTTCTGCCTCGAAAATCTCCGGCTTCAGCTGCCCGGCAAGAAAATCATCGGCATCTCCCTGATCAATCAGAATCGGCAGACGCTCCTTAGCCGAAGCCAGAAGCGCGGTCGCATCATGCGCCTTCCACGCCTCGCGATCATCGCCAAGATAAGCTGAAAAAGCTTTCTCACCCCATGGCACCTGTGTCGGCGCCACGATGGGAGAAAAGGCAGAAACCGCCAGATAAAGCCCCGGATGGCGCAAGGCCAAGGTCAGCGCACCGTGGCCGCCCATGGAATGGCCCATGATGGAGCGCTTGTCGCTGGCCGGGAAAGTGGCTTCGATCAGGGCTGGCAATTCCTTGGTGATATAGTCTTCCATCCGAAAGTGCTTTGCCCATGGCTCCTGGGTCGCATTGAGATAGAAGCCAGCTCCCTGTCCCAGATCATAGGCCTCGTCGTCTGCCACGCCTTCGCCGCGCGGGCTGGTATCTGGCGCCACAA
Source organism: uncultured Cohaesibacter sp. (assembly GCF_963678225.1). Lineage (NCBI taxonomy): Bacteria > Pseudomonadati > Pseudomonadota > Alphaproteobacteria > Hyphomicrobiales > Cohaesibacteraceae > Cohaesibacter > uncultured Cohaesibacter sp. Next base: position 721,854 of record NZ_OY782764.1, read on the forward strand.
GGATCACGCCATGCTCTGCAGCATAGCGCTGTGCACCGGCCTTGGTGATGAAATTCTGTTCCGTGCAGGTGAGGCCCGAAAGCCAGTAGAGTACCGGCAGGTGCTCCCCCTCTTCATGGGCCGGCACGAAGACGGCCACCTTCATATCACAGCCGAGCACTTGAGAGGCATGCTGATAAACGCTCTGGGTTCCTCCGAATGAGGCATGTTGTTCGATACGGTCCATGATTTCCCCGATGCTTTGTCAAAAGAGGCGCGGCAGAAAGCCGCCGCGCCGAATATGGATGCACTATGTCGGTGATCAATACTTGATCACGGAGCGGATGGACTTGCCTTCATGCATGAGATCAAAGGCATTGTTGATGTCATCCAGCGGCATGACGTGGGTCACGAACGGTTCCAGATCAATATCACCTTTCATGGCATCTTCGACCATGCCCGGCAGCTGGGTGCGCCCCTTGACGCCACCAAAGGCAGACCCCATCCAGTGACGACCGGTAACAAGCTGGAACGGACGGGTAGAGATTTCCTGCCCTGCTCCGGCAACACCGATCACAACAGACTGGCCCCAACCGCGATGGGCGCATTCCAGAGCCGCACGCATGACGTCCACGTTGCCGATGCATTCGAAGGAATGATCCACGCCCCAACCGGTCATCTCGATGATGACCTGCTGGATCGGCTTGTCATAGTCTTTCGGATTGACGAAGTCTGTTGCTCCGAATTCGCGAGCCAGCTCGAACTTATCCGGATTGGTGTCGATGGCGATGATGCGACCAGCCTTGGCCTGACGAGCTCCCTGAATAACAGCAAGACCGATGCCGCCCAGCCCGAAGACAGCGACCGAGTCGCCTTCCTGAACCTTGGCGGTGTTATGCACGGCGCCAATGCCGGTGGTCACACCACAACCCAACAGGCAGACATGCTCATGATTGGCTTCCGGATTGATCTTGGCAAGGGAAACCTCGGCCACGACCGTATATTCGGAGAAGGTAGAACAGCCCATATAGTGGAAGATCGGCTCGCCATTGTAAGAGAAGCGGGTGGTGCCATCGGGCATCAGACCCTTGCCCTGCGTTTCACGCACGGCGACACAGAGGTTGGTCTTGCCCGATTTACAGAATTCGCATTCACCGCATTCAGCAGTGTAAAGTGGAATGACATGATCACCCGGAGCAACGGAGGTCACACCTTCACCAACTTCGACAACAACACCGGCGCCTTCATGCCCCAGAACGACCGGGAACACACCCTCAGGGTCGGCTCCGGAAAGGGTGAAAGCATCGGTATGGCAAACGCCAGTATCGGAAATCTTGATCAGCACTTCGCCATGTTTAGGCGGAGCAACATCGATTTCAACGATTTCGAGAGGTTTGTTGGGCGCGAATGCGACTGCAGCACGTGATTTCATAATGTTATCCTTGGTCAACGGATTTGACGAACGCGCCTTGCCAACCGGCTCGACGCCTCCCCTCCATGCCAAGGCTGCCGCCTATCCTGCCTGGAGTGGTTTCGACGCCGAAAGCACCTCTTTCCCAAGAGATGCTTTCAAGCTGACAAACCGCGATGTTTCTTTTGCTTTTTTGAGTTTCTGGTCCTGCCGCCTCGAAAACGCCAAGACCGGCCTTCCACACCCTTTGGGTGCCGCTATTTCAGATAGTTCCGAACAAGATGAAGCAGTTCCTGTGTTTTCTTGCCGCCGGGGTCATCGGGAAAAACGAATTCCTCCCGAATATGGCTGTCCATGACTTCAACCATCAGCCCATTGACGGCGCCCCGCACCGCTGCGATCTGTTGCAGTATCGGCGCACAGTCCGCGCCAGCCTCGATTGCGCGTTCCAATGCTTCGCATTGGCCTTTGATCTTGCGGACACGCGTGAGAGCACGTTTTTTGTCTTCGGGACTTTTGGGCATGTTGCATCACCTATTCTATACTGGGGTATAGTATAAAAAGATACGTAATCCTACAACCCCCTTTGCAAGGATTTTTTCTGTCTGCCAAAAGTTCACCAAAGTACAAACAATAAAAACGGGAGAAACGCGCCAACGTTCCTCCCGCAAATCCGGAAAGTGATTATCCCGGAAAATCAAATTTTCTCAACAATGTTCCCTCTTAGCATCTGGCCGCAAGACCAAATCAAGAAGCGACCATAGTCGGCAGGTTGTCTATTTCTTGTCTTTTAGAGACACCCAGACGCCGCCCTTGGCTGAAGACTCAAGGCTGGCCTCAACAAATGCCAGACCACTGACACCGTCATCCGCGTTTGGTACAAGCACTGCAGCTTCATTTGCCTCGATTGCATCGGCGGCATCGCGATAGATATTGGCAAAAGCCTCCAGATAACCCTCCGGATGCGCTGCCGGAATGCGGCTGCCAGCGACTGCGGCAGGAGTATTCTCAACTCCGTTGCGGCGCAAGAGACGACGCGGCTCGCCAAGCGGCGTATACCACAGCTCTTCCGGCTTCTCCTGCCACCATTCCAGACCACCGGTGGAGCCATAAATGCGCAGCGAAAGATTGTTGCCATTGCCCGCAACCACCTGGCTGGCCCAGATAGACCCCTTGGCTCCGTTGGCATAACGCAAAAGAATGCTGGCATCATCATCGACCTGTCGACCCGGCACCAGCGCAGTCAGCTCGGCCAAGATCTCGGTTGGTTCCACCCCGGCCACAAAAGCGGCCAGATTGTAGGAATGGGTGCCAATATCACCAATGGCGCCACCCTGCCCGGCTTTTTTAGGATCATTGCGCCAGTTTGCGCTGGCCGCTTCGGGATCTTCATCCGGCGCGGCAAGCCAGTCCTGAGCATATTCCACCTGAACCCGGCGCAACTCGCCGATGGCGCCATTGGCGACCATTTCGCGCGCCTGACGCACCATCGGATAGCCGGTATAGGTGTGGGTCAGAAACAGCGTCTTGCCGGTTCTCTTTACAGTCTCGGCCAACACCTTTGCATCGTCGAGCGATGTGGTCATCGGCTTTTCGCAGATCACATGGAAGCCCGCTTCCAGAGCCGCTTTGGCAACCGGATAGTGCAGGAAATTCGGCGTGACAATGGCAATCACATCAGGCTTGTCTTCACGACTTGCTTCAGCCTTGATCATGTCCTCATAATTGTCATAAGCCCGATCCGGTGCAATGCCGATGGCAACAGCAAAAGCCTTGCCTCGTTCAGGATCGTTATCCAGCGCACCTGCGACCAGTTCATAACGATCATCAATGCGCGATGCGATGCGGTGCACACCACCGATAAAGGCAGTAACCCCACCCCCAACCATGCCCAGCTTCAGCTTGCGGTGGCTTTGGATTTGCATATTGGTGTCATTCAAGGCCATGGTTCAGTCCTCATTCAGTCCCAGCAGTCGACGATTGGTTGCCGCATCCACACCGGAGCTGGCAAAATCATCAAATGCATGTTCGGTTACACGGATAATGTGATCGGCAATGAAGGTGGCTCCTTCGCGAGCGCCATCCTCTGGATGTTTAAGTGCGCATTCCCATTCGAGAACGGCCCAACCCTCAAAGTCATATTGCGCCATTTTCGAGAAAATGCCCTTGAAGTCGACCCCACCATCGCCCAGAGAGCGGAAACGGCCCGGGCGATCCACCCAGGACTGATAACCGCCATAAACGCCAGACCGGCCACTATATTGCAGCTCGGCATCCTTGACATGAAAAGCCTTGATCCGGTCATGATAGATATCGATGAAGGCAAGATAATCCAGCGCCTGTAGAACGAAGTGGGATGGATCATAAAGGATATTGGCGCGGCTGTGACCGTCCAGTTCCTCAAGAAAGCGCTCGAAGGTAACTCCGTCATGCAGATCCTCGCCCGGATGCAGCTCATAGGCCACGTCAACGCCCAGCTCTTCATGATAGTCCAGAATCGGCTTCCAGCGCTTGGCCAGCTCGGAAAAGGCCTCTTCGACCAGCCCACCCGGGCGCTGCGGCCATGGATAGACATAAGGCCATGCCAACGCGCCCGAAAAACTCACATGCGTATCAAGGCCAAGATTCTTCGACACAAGGCCAACCTTCTTGACATGCTCGACCGCCCATTCCTGACGGGCTTTCGGATTGCCGCGCACAGCTTCCGGCGCAAAATTGTCAAATAGCGCATCATAGGCCGGATGCACGGCAACCAGCTGGCCCTGAATATGCGTCGAGAGTTCTGTGATCTCCACGCCAAGCTCTGCCAGCTTGCCTTTCAGCTCATCACAATAGTCCTTGGATGTCGCAGCCAGATCCAGATCGAACAGATTGTCACCAGTCGGGATCTGCAAACCCTTGTAGCCGAGGTCTGCAGCCCATTTGGCAATGGCAAACAGATCATTGAACGGGGGCTTGTCTCCGACGAACTGGGCCAGAAACAGCCCGGGGCCTTTAAGTGTCTTCATAGGTTCAATCTCCTTGTTACGTCCCCGGTCTTGCGTCGTCGAAAGGCGCAACCGAATTTCGGGTAATCAGTTCGGTTAAAAACTGTTGATCCTCAAGAGGGGTCTCTTCCGCGACCGGATCACCGGCATGGGCGGAAAGCTTGCGGATCATCATCGCCATGGCAGCACGACCAATTTCGCGCCGTGGCTGATAGACAGTGGTCAAAGGGGGATAAAAGATGGAGGCAATGAGCGTATCATCGAAGCCGACGAGCGAAACATCATCCGGTATAGCCAGCCCCTTTTCACGCAGGGCACTGGCCGCACCAATGGCCATCTGGTCACTGGAAGCAAAGATGGCGCTGAAATGCACGCCCTTCTCTAGCAGCTTTGCCGTCTGGTCATATCCGGCATTGAGACTGAAGTCGCCCGGCATGATCAATGCTTCATCAATAGGCAATCCAGCCTTTTCCAGCGCTCGCCGATAGCCTTCCAGACGAGTCTTGCCGAGATGCTCGTCAAGCGGTCCGGTCAAGTGAACAATCCGCTTATGTCCCTGCGCGATGAGATGCGCAACGGCCCCTTCCGCCGCCGCCACATTGTCCACTCGTACGGTGGGCGCTTCCAGTCCATCGATCTCTTCCAGAGCCACCACGAAGGGCGGCAGCCTGTCAGTCTGCTCCAGCAGCTTCTTGGGGAAGCTGCCGATCATCAGGATGAGACCATCGGCATGGCACTCGCGCACCGCCTCGATATAGTGGGTGATGCGCTCGTCATCTTCGCGTGCATCACCCATGAGCACTTTGTAGCCAGCCGCGAAGGCAGCCTCCTCAACCCCTTTATAGATATCCAGATAGAAGGGGTTGGAGATATCCCTCACGAGAAGAATAACGGTGTTGCTCTTGCGCGAGCGGAACATGCTCGCCTGACGATTGGGAACAAAACCGATTTTCTCAACCGCATCCATCACCTTCTTGAGGGTCGCCTCACGCACCTTGCCCGGCTGGGCAAGCGCGCGAGACACCGTGGCCGTGGAAACTCCTGCGGCCTTGGCAACATCGCGGATATTGGGCTGGTCAACCATCTTGATTAGATCCGTGCACTTTTCTGGCGTCCGTAGAACATGAGCAGCAGGAGCAATGTGCCACCAAAGATCAGCTGACGGCCCCAGAATTCCAGATGCAGCGTGGTCAGAACGCTCTGCAGCAGAATCAAGGCAATCGCACCTGCGACTGTCCCAATATAACCACCAGAACCACCTGCAAGGGAAGTGCCACCGATGACAACCGCAATAATGGAGGGCAACATATACTGATCCCCTACACTAATGAATGAGTTGCCTGTGTAGCCGATAACAAAAACCCCGGTGAGGCCAGCCAAAGCACCGGACAAACCGAACACCGTTGTGCGGATGACTTTGACCGGCAGCCCCACCAGACGCGCAGCTTGCGGGTTTGCACCAACGGCATAAATGGAAAGACCGAAAGAGGTGGCCCGGAGCATGAAGACCATACCGATGATCAGCAGCAGCCATATAAACAGGACACCGGGAATACCGAAGACAACAGGCTGGTTGATGAAATTCATCAGGGCTGGCGCCGCATTACCCGAAGGGATGCCACGCGAGAAAACCACGAGTCCACCCTGAATGACCGAGGTCATGCCGAGAGTCATGACAAGCGGCGGAATGCGAATGAGGTTGACCCCGAGCCCGTTGACCATGCCAATGATGAAGGTCACGCCCATCGCGGCAATCAAGGCTGGCAGAATGCCACCGTTGGCACCATCCATGACGTTGCCGGCAATCACGGCACCAAGCGAGATCATGGCACCGACGGACAGGTCGATGCCTTCGCCACCGGCCAGAACCACCAGATTCTGCCCCGCAGCCGCAAAGCCGAGTAGTGCAGCGACCGTGAGCAGCTTGATGATCTGGTCACCCCGTGCAAAACCGGGAGAAACTGCTTCCCCAATGCCCAATAGAATGATGATGGCAAACAGGGCAAGAACCACAGGTTCGCGCAGAATGGCACCAAGGTTGAAGCCCGTATTTTCAGAGTGCATGTTGCTTGAAGCGTCAGACATTTCTATCTCCTCACTTACGCGCCACGAGAACGCCACCAGCCAGGGCGGCCAGAACGATCAGACCCTGCACGAGCGTCTGGAATTCAAAGGGCAATCCGGCAAAGAAGATCACGTTGCCGATCATGCCAAGCAGCAGAGCACCGAAGATGGACCCGATGGCCCCACCGACACCACCTGAAAGCATGGTACCGCCCAGCACCACAGCCGAGATCGAGCCCATGGCCAGGCTCTGGCCGATAAGCGGATCGCCACTGGCGGTTTCACCCGTCAGGCAAAGCGCTGCAAAGCCGGAAAAGAGACCACACAGAGCAAAGGATAAGAGCCGCACGAAGCTCATGTTGATCCCGCTCTGGAAAGCACCGGCACGGTTGCCACCGACAGCCTTGAGGTGGCTCTCGAACGGACGACGCTGCATGAAGAGGACGAACAGGAAACCGGCAATCAGGATCCAGAGCACGGTCGGCACACCGAGTACGAAATCACTATAGGTCATCCAGTAGACTTCCGGCACCGAGAGCCCCGCCTGCGGCATGACCCAAAGCGCCAGCGCCGAGAAAATGATGCCTGTACCAAAGGTCGCCACCATGGGCTGCAAGCGCAGATAACTGATCAGCAGGCCATTGAAGACCCCGCAGAGAACCCCGACGACCAAGCCTGTCAGCAGACCAATCGGTACACTGGCAGCATCTCCACCTGCCATGGCAATAACCGTCACGGTTACCACATTGACCAACGCAGCAATGGACCCGACAGACAAGTCGATATCCCCACCCATGATTACGAAGGTCTGGCCAATGGCCACAAGCGCAAGCGGCAGGAAGGTAGTCAGGTTGGAATGCATCACCATGCCGTCGAAGAAAGTCGGCTGCAGGAACCAGTTGATCAGAACCAGCGCGACAAGCGAGCCGAAGGCAACCAGCCATGCGGGCCTTTTTGTCACGGTCGAGCCCGACTTGGGGGCGGACAGAATGCTCTTCATCAGGCCTCTCCATAGGCTGCGCGGGTAAGATGGAAGGAGTCCATCTCGGCCCCGGAAAGTTCGGTAACGACCGCGCCGTCATTGAACACGGCGATACGGTCACAATTGTCCAGAAGTTCGGATTCCTCGCTGGAATAGAGCAAGACAGCAACGCCGGATTCGGCCAGCTTGCGAATAAGCGCGAACAGATCCGCCTTGGCCGCAAGGTCGATGCCCTTGGTCGGGTCATCAAGCAGGATCACCTTCGGATTGGTTGCCAACCAGCGTGCAATGAAGATTTTCTGCTGGTTACCACCAGAGAGCGTACCGATGGCATCGGTCATGCGCGCATATTTGGTCTTGAAAGCCGAAGCGACTTCAGCCAATTGCGGCCGCAATTCCTTGGCGCGGACGAGCTTACGTTTTTCGCTGACGAGAATGGCTGCTGCCAAGTTCTCGAAAATGGAGCGTCCGGGAAGCGCCGCATCCGGACCGCGGTCGCCAGAGACATAGGCAACCTTGCGCCGCACCGCGTCTGCGGGCTTGCGGATAGCTACCTGTTCATTATTCAGCCAAACCGTGCCGGATGTGATCGGTAGCGCGCCAAACAGGCTACGCAACAGGGTAGACTGGCCCTGCCCCTGCAATCCGCCAAGTCCGACGATTTCGCCCGGAGCGACAGAGAGGGAAACATCATTGAGCAAGTTACTGCCAACGCCTTCCAGCTTAAGCAGAGGTTCTTTGCCCTCATCATCCAGAGCCGTACGCTTGGGGGCCTTTTTCACATCCCCCACCATCATATGCACCACATCTTCAGTTGTAGTGTCGGCGATGGCGGTTTCTGCCACCACTGCACCGTTGCGCATAATGGTGGCGTGATCGCAGATTTCAAACACCTCATCGAGGCGGTGAGAAATGAAGATGGTCGAGACACCCTCTTCGCGCTTCTTGCGCAGAATATCAAAGAAAACCTTCACCTGCCGGCCATCAAGGGCCGCAGTTGCCTCGTCCATGATGACGATGCTAGGGTTTTTCGCATAGACCTTGCAAATCTCGACAATCTGTCGCTGCCCCGGTGCCAGATCTGCCACAAGGGCATCGGGCTGAATGTCATCCCCGATCGCATCTTTGAACATTGCCAGCAAGTTGAGGGTCTCGGTGCGCATCTTGGCATAGTCGATAAAGCCGACGCCATTGCGTGGCTCACGCCGTAAAAAGATGTTGGCCTCAACGCTCATTTTCGGAATGAGGCTCAGCTCCTGATAAAACAGGGCAATCCCCATTTCTTCGGCATCACGCGGGCTGCGAAAGGAGACTTCCTTGCCGTCGATGAGAACAGTTCCGGAGGTGGGCGCATAGGCCCCGGCGACAATCTTGGACAGGGTGCTTTTGCCGCATCCGTTCGCGCCAAGCAGCGCATGGATTTCTCCCCGTTCAACGGTCAGCCGACCATCGGTCAGCGCATGGACCTTGTCGAACCGCTTGGTGAGATCGCGCACCGTAATTGCTGAAGACATGACAATCCTCGGTTTTTGCAAAGTCGGAGCGCCCGCCCGCGATCATGGATCGCGGGACGTTGCATGTCCCGAATTATGGGAGCAGGCGGGCGCCTGATTCATTTATTTGAAGAATTCTTCGGCTTCTTCCGGCGTAACAACGTCCGTTACAGACCAGTAGCCGGGCTTGTCTTTGGCTTCTTCAAGTTTTTCATCAAGGTTGGAGTTGTCGATGAACGGGATCGGGATATAGATCGCGTTGCCATAGACACCTTCAAAGATGCCATCCTTGAATTCCTTGCCCTGCATTTTCATAACAGCAACGTTAAGAGCAGAAGCCATAACCCCTGGAGGGTTGACCGATGCTGCAGAGTTCAGACCATTTTCTTTCCAGGTCACCATGAAGTCCTTGCGGATTTCACCGGTTGCAGCAATCTGGCTAGCCTTGTCGGCAGCCATGATGGAGCGCCATGCACCGGCAGCCATGCCGTCCTGTACCCATACACCCTGAATGTCAGGATAGGTTGCGAGCAGGTTTTGCATAGCCTGCTGGCCCTGCGCCTGATCCCAGTTGGCGTTGGCCTCGTTCAGCACTTTGATATCTGGATGTGCTTCAAAAGCTTCCTTGTAACCAGCAACACGCATTTCGTTGGCCGGGTTGCCAGCAACACCGTTGATGGTGACAACATTGCCCTTGCCATCGAGGGTTTCAGCCAGCCATTTGGCAGACTGGTAAGCCCATTGCTTCTGATCGATACCAACATAGATGGCATCTTTGGAAGAGACTTCGGCATCAGTTGCAACAACCATGATACCGCGCCGCTTTGCCTGCGCGAAAACTGGGTTGAAAGCGGACGGGCTGTTGGGGTCGATGATGATTGCATCAACGCCCTGGTTGATGAAGTTGCGCACCTGACCAACCTGGCCCTGAGCATCCACATTGCCGCTCTGGACAACAACTTCAACATCAACACCCTTGTCTTTCCAGGCCTCAGCTGCAGCCTGCGCTTCTTCAATCATCTGGGTGCGCCACTCACTACCGACCCAGCCATTGGACAGACCGATTTTGAAACTTTCAGCGTTTGCTACGGACGCAGAGACCCCTGCCGCAACCAGCATGGTTGCAGCCAAAAACCATTTTTTCATCATAAAGATTTCCTCCAACACGAACCAAAATGTAACCGATTACATTTTACTTCCTTCTCCAAGGCACTTAGACCATGGTTCCCTGTTATCAATAATGTAATCGGTTACATTTGTCAATCAATTCCGTTGAGCTTGTGAATCAATCGCAACAATGTGAAGAGATGACTCCGCCGAAATACACAAGCCCAATTGGCCGAACAAACAGGTGAGAGTTTCACCCAAAGCCAGCCAAAACCCTATAAATCAAATGATTTCCGCATGATACTTGCGCAGGGCCTGCATATGGAATGCCGCCTGTTCGGGCAGCAGCTGATAGTCCCTGCCGACAGGGCAGGCGCGACGGGCAAGGCAGCCATTGGTCATGCAGTCTTCCGAATCTGGCCCGGCCAGATGCGTTGCACACAGAGCGACATCCAGTCCCTTGGCCGAAAAGGCCCCAACCGGACAGGCATGAAGACAAGGGGTGCCGACACATGCCTTGCAGGGATGCTGCGCCTTTTCTGCCTTGGGTAAAGCAAGCCGTTCAGAAAAAAGCAACGCCCCACGGGTCGCATGCCAAAGCCCGTAAACAGGATGTATCTCGATACGCAAAGGCGATTGGAAGCAGTTGCCAGCTTTCTTCACCCAGCGCTGAAACGGATAGTATGGCCGATCAAAAGGAAAGACCGCATGGGCTCCGATCTGCTTGGCCATCGCAGCCAATTTGCGTTCTGTCCAGTCATCCAGCGGATCGGGACAGGCACGCCGGTCTTTTTGAAACACGCGCCACATATGCGGGCCGACACTGCCGATCAAGAGGATGGTTCTAGTTGACTGCCCGTCGGGCAAAGGGGGCACATCGTCATCAGGGGCTGGATGAAAGCCACCGCGCAGAAAAAATCCGCACTGGTCCAGTTCACCCCTTAGCTGTTGCATCATGCTCATGCTCCATTTCCGTCAACGCCCCGACATTACTCCCTCCCACAGCATCGGGGCAAGCACAACGAGCACAGAACACATTGAAACGCAAAGTCTCAACACGCCTCCCCCACAAGGTTTGTTTGTCCTTGCGAGATTGAAAATATGCAATATGCTCGGTATCCGGGATATGACAGTATCTCCACACAGATCCGATCGCACCTCACATGAAGATCAGGGATTTGGCACAAGCCCAAACCATTCATCCTAGCGAACCAACAGACGAAAACCGGGGTCCGCCGCAGGCGCTTCGCTTATTGGGTATCTCACGCCAACATCCATTCCCGGGGGAGGGGCAAAGGCACGATCACATGAGGAAAGCACAATGAAATACAATTATCTGGGACATTCAGGGCTCAAGGTTTCCGCTCTGCAGCTGGGCACCATGACATTTGGCGGCGAAGGCTTTTTCGCCAAGGCTGGCAATATTGATGTCAAAGGAGCCAAACGACAGCTCGACATGATCGTTGAAGCCGGTGTCAACATGCTGGATACCTCAAACGTCTACTCCAAAGGCACCTCCGAGGAGGTTATCGGCCAAGCCATTGAAGGCCATCGCAACGACCTTCTGATTGCCACAAAGGTGCGCTTTCCCATGGGGAACGGCCCCAATGACCGCGGCCTGTCGCACCATCATATCATTGAGGCTTGCGAAGCAAGTCTGAAGCGCCTCAAGGCCGATCACATTGATCTCTACTGGTGCCATGAATGGGACGGCATGACACCGGTGGAAGAGACCCTACGTGCCATGGACGATCTAATGCAGGCGGGCAAAATACGCTATCTCGGCGTGTCCAACTTCTCCGGCTGGCACATCATGAAATATCTCAGTGCCGCAGAGAAAGAGCATTTGATCCGCCCCGTCGCACAGCAGATCCACTATACGCTTCAGGCCCGCGAAGCCGAGCAGGAGCTCCTGCCAGTGGGCATCGATCAGGGATTGGGAGCAGTCATCTGGTCACCACTGGCTTGCGGCCTGCTGACGGGCAAATATCGCCGTGGCAAACCCGATCCGGAAGGCACGCGCCGCGTTCAGGGTTGGACAGAGCCTCCCGTTCACGACATCGAAGCACTGTATGATATCGTTGAGGTGCTCATCGAAGTCGCTGATGGCTATGAAGGCGTCACCCCGGCGCAGGTCGCTCTGGCCTGGCTAACGAGCCGCCCCGGCGTCGCCAGCGCTATTGTCGGCGCCCGCAATGATGAGCAGCTTGCGGACAATCTGAAAGCCGCAGAGCTGACGCTCTCCCAAGAGGCCATTGAAAAGCTGGAGAAGGTCAGCCGCAAGCCCCTCGCCTATCCTTATTGGCATCAGAAAGCCACGGCGTCGGATCGCCTGTCCCCAGCAGATTTGTCCCTCATCGGCCCACATATGGAAGACTAGACCGTCAGCCAGAAAGCGCAAACTGCATGGCATAAACAAACAAAAACCGGACAGTGGGTTTCCACCTTCTGTCCGGTTTTTATCTCTTATAGGGAGAACGAAGCCACCTTTAAAACTGGGTTGCTCCGGTTTCTACCGAACTGACCGAAGCGCGGAAAGTGGCAAAGAGTTCACGTCCCATGCCGACATGCTGGTCGGAGAGATCTACCGTCACCGGCTCCCGCTCCAGCACAGCCGGATCAACAATGTCCAACACCCCGGTCTTGGCATCCACGCGCACGATATCGCCATCGCACAACTTGGCGATCGGGCCGCCATCCAGCGCTTCAGGGCAGACATGGATCGCAGCAGGCACCTTGCCTGAGGCACCGGACATACGCCCGTCAGTCACTAGCGCCACCTTGAGCCCTCGTTCCTGCAAAATGCCAAGTACAGGCGTCAGGCTGTGCAGCTCGGGCATTCCGTTCGCCTTGGGCCCCTGAAAGCGCACCACGACGATGGTATCTGAAGTGAATTCATTCTGCTTGAAGGCCTGCTTGACGGCGTCCTGATCCTGAAAGATCCGAACCGGAGCTTCTATCACATGCCGATCTGGTGCTACAGCAGAGACCTTCATCACTGCCGTGCCCAAAGAGCCGGTCAGCTTTTTCAGCCCGCCCTGACTTTGGAACGGATTGCAGATCGCACGCACGATCTTGTCATCAAGCGACCCGGCGGCGCCCTTCACCCACTCCGCTTCGCCATTGGCATCAAGACGCGGTTCCGTGGTGTAGGCCTCCATGCTGTCACCAACCACGCTCTTGGCATCTTCGTGCAGCATGCCTTCGCTCAGCAACTCGGCAACAACCACGCCTAGCCCGCCTGCAGCATGGAACATGTTCACATCAGCAAGTCCGTTCGGATAAGCCCGCGCCAGCAGCGGCGTGACTTCCGAGATATCTTCGAAATCCTCAAGCGTGACAATCAGGCCTGCCGCCTTGGCCATGGCCACCAGATGAATGAGCAGATTGGTGGAGCCGCCCGTCGCATTGAGCCCGACCATGCCATTCACAAAAGCCTTGGCATCCAGAATATCCGCAACGGGCCGGAAATCATTGCCCTTGGCTGTAATCGACAGCGCCTGCCTGACGGCCGCCCGCGTTACAGCATCGCGCAATTCGGTGCCCGGATTGATAAAGCTGGTACCCGGCATGTGAAGGCCCATGAATTCCATCAGCATCTGGTTGGAATTGGCCGTACCATAAAAGGTGCAGGTGCCCGCGCTGTGATAGGAGGCCATTTCCGAGGCGAGCAGCGCTTCGCGCCCCACCAGCCCCTTGGCATAGTCTTGCCGCACCTTGGTCTTTTCCTCATTGCCCTGTCCTGAAGGCATCGGCCCGGCAGGCAGGAAAATAGCAGGCAAATGCCCGAAGGTGGCTGCCCCGATCACGAGGCCGGGAACGATCTTGTCGCACACGCCAAGAAACACGGTGCTATCGAAAACATCATGAGACAACGCCACGCCTGTGGCCATGGCGATCAGATCGCGCGAAAAGAGCGAGATGTCCATGCCATCCTGCCCCTGAGTAACCCCGTCACACATGGCCGGAACACCTCCGGCGACTTGCGCCGTACCGCCAAAGCTGCGCGCGGTTTCACGGATGAGCTGAGGATAATGCTCATAAGGCTGATGCGCCGAGAGCATGTCGTTATAGGCAGTCACGATGCCCAGATTGGGAACCCGAGCACTCGCCAGATCAGGCTTGTCCACCTCGGGAGAAGCGGCAAAGGCATGAGCCAGATTGCCACAGGTCAGATGCGCACGGCCCGGGCCTTTCGCCTTGGCGACCTCGACCTTGGCAAGATAGGCTGCGCGGCTATCCCGACTACGGTCCATGATGCGATCTGTGACGCGTTTTAATGTGTCATGAAGCGGTTTGCTCATGCTCGTCTCCTGGTCCTTTGACAGCCCTCTTTACGGGCCGTGATATGCGGGCGAAAATGCGCGCGAGCAGAAAGAGGACCGACGATGGCGTCGGCCCGATCTCTTTGGCTTTCTCAAAAATCAGAGAAGCGGTTTCACCTTGCCGAGCAGCTCATCAGCCATGGCTTCTGGGTCTCGGGAAATATCGATGCGGATAACGTCTTCTTCCCCATCAGGCACTTCCAGCGCGGCAATCTGACTTTCAATCAACTGCACTGGCATGAAATGGCTTTGCCGTTCGGCCATGCGGGCTCGAACCAGCTCCTTGGCCCCATCCAGAAAGATGAAGCGCAAGTTATCCGTAGCCTCTCTGAAAATATCGCGATAGGATTTACGCAGGGATGAGCAGCTTACCACCCGCGTCTCTCCCTTGGCATCCCAAGTGCGCATTGCATCTGCCAGAGTGGCTAGCCACGGCTTGCGATCCTCATCGCTGAGAGGAATGCCAGCGGCCATTTTCTTGACATTCTCGTCGGAATGATAGGCATCGCCTTCTTCAAACGGAACATTCAGACGGTCTGCCAACAGCTGCCCGAGCGTTGATTTCCCGCTTCCCGAAATTCCCATGACGACAATAATCATTTCTCTGGCCTCACAGTTTCATGTCTTTGCGTTGTAGACGACAGGCGTCTTGTTCGTTTCTTCTTGTTCTTGGTTCCAGCCGCAAATGCCTCAAGCTCACTCCGCTTGCGCGTTCCAATCGAAGTGGAAATGGCCGGATTTGTCGGTGCGCTCGAATGTATGCGCACCGAAATAATCCCGTTGCCCCTGAATGAGGTTTGCACCGACACATGCGCTGCGCCGCCCATCCAGCCATGAAAGAGCCGAATAGAAGCAAGGCACTGGAGTGCCAGATGCAGCAGCCATTCCCGCCACAGCCCGCATGGCAGTTTCAGACCCATCCAGCAGACCGCTGGCATAGTCGCTTGCGAGCATGTCCGTGTCCTGCGGCATGGCGGCAATCGGGTCCAGCATGACCGAGCGAATGATGCAGCCTGCGCGCCAGCCGCGCGCGACGGCTGCCAGATCCGCGTTCCAGCCGTTGGCATCAGACGCCGCAGCAATCAGCTCAAGCCCCTGAATATAGCAGGCGAGCATGGCCGCAGGCAGCGCCGCGCCAATCTCTTCAGCCAGCGCTTCACCATTGATGCCCGCGCTCGGAGAGAGGCGTTTTTCCAGCGCCAGACGCTCCCGACCGGAAAGAGCCCGCGCCAGAAAGGCCGCAGCAATTGTCGGAATGGCAACACCATATTCAAGTCCGGCTTCCGTCGTCCAGCGCCCGGTGCCCTTGTGCCCTGCCGCATCCTTGATGACTTCGAGAATGGGGCGAGCCGTCTCAGGATCGATCGTGCCTGCAATGGCTGCTGAAATTTCCAATAGATAGGAGGCTGCCGGACCGCGATTCCAACTGGAAAAGAGGGAGGAGATTTGTCCGTGGTCGCGTCCGGCAGGCCCAGACAACAGCAAATAAGCCTCTGCGATGAGCTGCATCTGGGCATATTCAATGCCATTGTGAACTGTTTTAACGAAATGTCCGGCCCCGCCTGCGCCATGGGCAGCATAGCATGCCCCGCCATCCGGTGCCTTGGCGGCAATGGCCGAGAAAAGATCATCGACATGAGCCAGCGCCGCACTGTCACCACCGGCCATCAGAGCAGGCCCGAAGCGCGCGCCGGTCTCTCCGCCAGAGACCCCTAGACCCACGAAAACAAGATTCTGGTCTTCGAGCAACGCGGCACGACGCTCCGTATCCCGATAAAAGGAGTTGCCCCCATCCATCACGATATCCCCTGCCGCAAGCAGGGGAGCAAGGCGGACGATCATCTCGTCCACCGGATCTCCGGCCTTAATCATCATCAGGATGCGGGCCGGTTTATTCAAAGAAGCCACAAGGCCTTCAAGGCTATCGTGCAATCCGACGCTCGCACCCAGTGCCTCACGAGCCCCTTCCAATACCTCGGGAAAGGCATCGTAAGCGGCAACGCTGAACCCGTGGTCGACAAAGTTGAGCGCCAGATTGCGCCCCATGACCCCGAGTCCGATAATGGCAATGTCTGCGAGTGTGCGGGTTTGCATCGAATTTCACCTTTATTTGCTGTTTACGCCATGCAGGGCTGCCAGAGCGCGAACCCCGGCGAGCGTTGCATCCTTGGAGGAAATGTGTCGGCTGGACAAACCCAGGTGGGACAGCGCATGGCTGTAGGGTTTTGCGAGCCGGTCGGCACAAACAAGCAGAATTTCTCTGCCTTCGCATTCATAAATGTCACGCATTGCCCTGATTTCCGCACCAATCAACATGCCGGAGAGGAAACTTGCGGTCTGGGATTGTTCCAGATCGCCATAAAGCACACGTGCACGCGCCTTGAAGAGATGATTGAGCAGACCGCCCTCACCTTCCACCTGACCGAGGCCTTTTTCAAAGCCATCTGAATCAAAATCCGCTGACGGATCTGCCATCAGGCCGAGGATCGAGTGCTTGCTCATCACCTCGTAGACTTCACCTGTCATGGACGTATGGAAGCGGGTAAAGACGCCCTCCTGCATTTCGCACCATTTGCTATGGGTGCCCGGCAGGCAGACAAGGCCACTTTGGCGACCAAGACTTGCCATGGCGCCGAAAATCTGCACCTCTTCACCGCGAATGACATCGGCATCCTGCGGTTGTCCGGACTGACGCACGCCGGGAATAATGTAGGTGTCGGCCATATCGGCCACCGGCACGATATCACGTACCAGCTCTTCCCCGCGCATAGGCAACGGTGGTTGCGGGGCCTGCTGCCAGCCTTGCGGCGCACCAACCATGCCAGCCAGATAAACCGGAATGGTCTCTTCGCTGTCTGCCCGCCAGCCATCCAGCTGGCTCTTGGCGTAGGCGGCGAATTCACTGCGCTGCAGCGCCCGCATTCCCTTGCCTTCGGTGATCTCGGACAGGATGGTGCCGGTTTCCGCTTCCAGAAGCCACGCCCTGAAGGAGGTCGTGCCCCAATCAACAATGATCAGCTTCTTGGTCATTGCATGCCCTTCCACTTGCCAACCAGAGCGCGGGCAGAGCTTCTGACCTCTTCGTCAGACCGGCCCACTTTCCAGAGATCCGAACCGATACCGAACCCGACAGCGCCTGCGGAGACATACTCTTCAAATTCGGCAGGGCCAACCCCGCCCACCGCCAGCACCCGCATCTGAGGTGGCAGCACGACCTTGACGTCCTTGATATATTGCCCACCCAAACGGGCTGCGGGGAAGAACTTCAACACCGTGGCACCCGAGCGCGTCGCCAACAACGCTTCCGTTGGTGTCAGGCAACCAATACAGGACGGCATGCCCAGTTCGTTGGCCTTCTTGATGACATCCGGATCGGTGTTGGGCGTAACAATAAAGCGCGCGCCCGCGTCATAAACTGCCTGGACATCTTCAGGGCTCAGCACAGTCCCCGCTCCGATCATAATGCCCTCGGGGGCGGCTTCAACCATCTCCCGGATTGCATCGGTCGCATCTGCAGAGGTCAAGGGCACTTCGATGAGGGTGAAACCTTCCTCCACGAGGATGGTTAGGAGGGTTTTGGCCCGCTCAGCAGGAACACCGCGCAAGATGGCCACAAGCGGCATCTTGGCAAAGGCGGTTTCGAACTGTTCGCTGAATGCGCTTACCATTCTGCAACACTCCCGTCTTCGTGACGCCAGATCGGGTTGTGCCAGTTGTGCCCTTCCTTGGAGCGTTCAATGACGAAGTCTTCATTGATTTCCACGCCCAGCCCCGGACCGGTCAGCGCATGCACATAGCCATCCTTGATGGTCAGCGGGCTTGGATCGACCATATAGTCGAGCACATCATTGCCCACATTATAATGGATGCCCATGGACTGTTCCTGAATGAAGGCATTGTAGGACACAAAGTCCAGATGCAGTGAGGCTGCCAGCGTGCAAGGCCCAAGCGGACAATGCGGTGCGATGGCCACGTCATAGGCTTCGGCCATAGCCGCAACCTTGAACACTTCGGTGATGCCGCCGCAATGGCTGAGATCCGGCTGGATGATATCCACCATGCGCTGCTCCAGCACATCGCGGAAGCCATAGCGCGAGAAGATACGTTCGCCCGAAGCGATCGGATAGCCAAGCCCGCCACCGATTTCCTTAAGGCAGGAGAGATGCTCGGTCAGCACCGGCTCTTCAACAAACATCGGGTGATATTGTTCCAGCTCGCGCAACAACGCCTTGGCCATGGGGCGATGCACCCGGCCATGGAAGTCGATGGCGATACCGACATCCGGCCCCACCGCTTGGCGCGCTTCGGCCACGCGGGCCACCGCATCGTCAATTTTGGCGTGGCTATCGACGAAGGCCATTTCCGGTGTGCCGTTCATCTTGAAGGCGGTAAAGCCACTGGCAACCACTTCCTTGGCCTGACGCCCCACATCGTTGGGCCGGTCACCACCAATCCAGCAATACATACGCATCTTGTCGCGTAGCTTGCCACCAAGCAATTCATGCACCGGCACACCCAGCGCCTTGCCCTTGATATCCCAAAGCGCCTGATCGATACCGGCAATGGCTGACATCAGGATCGGACCACCGCGATAGAAACCGGTTCTATACAGCATCTGCCAGATATCCTGGATATGGCGCGGATCGCGGCCCACCAGAATTTCAGCCATTTCTTCAACGGCCGCCTGAACCGTGCGGGCTCGTCCTTCGATGACCGGCTCACCCCAGCCGCTGATACCTTCATCAGTTTCGATTTTGACAAACATCCAGCGGGGGGGAACCAGCCATGTTGTGAGCTTTGTAATTTTCATTTTCAGCATCCGCTCTTTGGAATTTTCGGGATAGATCCGGCGGCCGGCTCTCAATCTTGTCGCCGTCGGATCCTGTCTTGTTAGGCCGTTAGTTCACCATCCACAATACGATGTCCGGGAAAGCGAGCATGATGGCCAGAACAGTCAACTGCATCAGGATGAATGGCCACAGGGAGGAGAAGATATCCCCCAGAGAGATCTCGGGTGGCGCAACCCCCTTCAGATAGAAGGCTGCCGGTCCGAACGGCGGGCTGAGGAAGGAGACCTGCATGTTGATCGCAAACAACACACCGAACCAGATCGGGTCATAGCCCAGCTGTGTGATGATCGGCACGAAAATCGGCAGGGTCAGCATGGCAATCCCGATCCAGTCGAGGAACAGGCCCAACACCAGAAGGATCAGCATCATGACCATGATGATCACGACAGGAGCTGCATCCAGTCCAAGGATCGTGTTGGAAACGAAGCGGTTACCACCCATCAGGTTGTAGACACCAACCAGCGTGGCCGCACCGACACCAATCCAGACAATCATACCGCAGGTGGTAAGGGTCTGCATCACGCTCTGATGAATGAGCTTGAAGGAAAACTCGCGACGGATGGCCGTTGCTGCCAGCACGCCGAACACACCCATTGCAGCCGCTTCCGTCACAGAAGCAATACCGGCATAGATGGTACCAAGCACCATGAAGGCAATCGCAGCAGGCAGAAGGATCGATTTGATCGCCTGACGCCGAGCAACCTTGCGCTCTTCAGGTGGCATGGGAGGCATTGGCGGTGCCAGTTCCGGATTGATCAGGCAGCGGCTCAGAACATAGGTCATGTAAAGGCCAGCGAGCATGACACCCGGCACGACAGCTGCGACGAACAGATCGGCAATGGAAACCGAAGCAATCAGGCCATAGATGATCAGCACGATGGATGGCGGGATCATGGTACCCAGAGACCCACCACCGCAGACCACGCCGATGGCGATCTTGCGATCATAGCCAAGACGGAGCATCTGAGGCAGGGCAAGGATACCCAGAAGAACAATCTCACCACCGATAATGCCGGACATGGCAGCCAGAAAAACGGATACGATCAGGGTCTGAATGGCGACACCACCGGGTAATCGCCCAGCAAGCACCCTCATGCCCGAGAATAAGTCCTTGGCTATCCCCGATCGGTCTAACAAGGATGCCATGAAGACAAACATGGGCACCGCGACAAGGGAATATTCGGTGATAAAGCCATAAACACGGCTGATGACAAGAGGAATAGCGTTGGGACCGAACCAGCCGACGGTAAAGACCATGGCGACCAGACCGGTAACGAAAGCAAGAGGAAGTCCGGTGAGCAGCAGCAAGAAGATACTGCCGACAAGAACATAAGTGCCCCATTCAATGCCCAGGGCTTGCAGGCCAAGTCCACCCATGGTCACTTCTCCTCGCTTTTGTTGTTTTCATTAACCGCGCGGATGGCCTTGATGACATGCAGAATGGACTGCACGGTCATGATCGCCATGGCGGTGAGGATAATGCCCTTGGTGAGGGCCGGGAACGGCGGGTTCCAGCTGGTACCCGAGCGCTCCAGTTGCCATGCACCACTTGGATTGTGCGAAGAGCGCCAGAACAGCACAAAGGCTGCATAGGACATGGCGATGGAAAACAGGAAGGTTACGATCGTATTGAACACATCCAGAATCTTGCGGGTCTTGGTAGACACAGTATCGTAGATGATACGAACACGGATATGCTTGTCGCGAGCAAGGGCGATCGGGCCGCCCAGGGCGAAGATGATCGCGATCATGAAGACCGTGGTCTCGTGCACCCAGGATGTGGGGCTATCGAAGACATACCGGCTGATAACTTCTGTGACGCTGATGGCCATGGCGATAAAGACCAGCCAGGCCAGGCCGCGTCCGCACCAGTCGATGGCAGCGTCAAGCGGCGTGCGGATCTCCCCATCCACGCCAGCCGGTTCCGGCGAGGCGGGAGTGTTGGAATCAATTGACATTTGAGAAACTTTCGCAGGATCGGCCATGCGACGCATCCGGATTAGACGCGCCAGACGTGACACCAGAAATCGAGCAAGCGCCCGGCGGGGCAAAAGCCCGCCGGACATTGGGGTATTTTACATGAGGTTCCGTTTCGTCAGGAAGGCGACGACCGAGTCATAGACTTTCTGGGTCAGCTCGTTCTTCTTGGCCCAATTGGCCCATTCTTCCTTGGCGATGTTACGGAATTTCTTGCGTTCTTCCGGAGCCATATCGATGATTTCGATATTCGGATCAGCGCGCGCTTCCTCAACGGCATCCAGATCGCGTGCCTTCAGCTTGAAGACAAGATCATAGGCCAGGTCGTCGGTAGCGACTTCCATGGCAGTCTTGATGTCTTCAGGCAGGCCGTCCCAGATTTCCTTGTTCATGGAAACAGCAACCATTGGCAGGGAGTGGAAGCCCGGATAGTTCGGATAGCGAGCAAACTGATGCAGACCCTGAGCCTGGTTGGTTGAGAACACGGTATAGTCAGCCGCGTCGATCACGCCTTTTTCAAGACCAGTATAAACTTCAGAGCCAGGCAGGTTCACCGGCGAAGCGCCAGCTTTTGAGAAGATCTCGTAAACCATGCCTTCTGGTGCACGAACCTTGAGGCCTTTGAGATCGGCAACAGTGCGAATCGGCTTCTTGGTTACGAAAGCTTCCAGACCGGTTGCAGCGGCACCGATGAGATGCACATTGTAAGGCTCAACCAGCTCGTTATAGAGCTCTTCACCGCCACCATATTTCATATATTCAAGGAATTCGAGTGGATCGCCCCATGCACCAACAAGGTTGCCGAGCATGGAGAAAGCCGGATCGATACCGGAGAAATAGCTTGGATCGGTTAGATGACCCTGCAGAATGCCGGAGCGGACTGCATCAAGGGTCTGGTTGTGAGGAACAACAGCGCCGGTTGGCAAAATCTCAATATTGACGCGTCCTTGCGTCATCTTCTCGATATTGTCAGCCCATTGTTTCTTGATTTCAAACTGTGGCTCGCCGGTATTTTCGGACGTCTGGAAGGTCCATTCGTAATCAGCAGCAACTGCCTGATTGGCCATGATCAGACCAAGAGCAGCACCAACGAACAAACCTCCGCTTGCACGAAGCAGTTTCGACAGAGTCATATGAGTCCTCCTTGCTCATTTGCCGGCTCCTATGCCGGCATTAAAAAAACTCGTCGGAACTTGAGCCCCCTCCGGGATCCTCCCGCAATTGCGGATTAGGTTTCTTTTTCCCCCGGGGTTTCCTCAAATCCCAAATCGTAGCCGGTCTGAGACAGAATGCGCGTAGCGGCTACATGCGCAGCGTCGGAATCCCGCATCCGGATTGCTTCCATCAAACGACGGTGACGTTCCAGACTTTCGCGAAGCTCTTCGGCTGTCTCGTTACTGGTTTTGATCACCAGCAAGATCGCGGGGCGCAGAATATGAACGATCTGAGCCCAAACCAAATTATGTGTCGCGCGATAGATCGCTTCGTGAAAAGCGATATCGGCTTGAGAAAAACTCACCCGCTCTCCCAGCGAGGCCCGTCTCTCCCAGTTTGCCTCCATCACATTGAAGGCTTCCTCCATGGCCAACAGATCACGTGCTGTGGCCCGCTTGGCCGCCAAGGTGGCGATGAGTGGTTCGGTCGTAACGCGGAACTCGAAAACGTCATGCAGAACCCCAAGGTTCGGTGCAGCATAATCGGCAATCCACTGGCTGACCTGGCTATCAAGGAAGTTCCACTCGCGAAATTCCTGAACCGTAGTCCCCCGTCCGGCACGACGCGCAACAATACCCAGCGTTTCCAGCAGCTGCAGCGCCGAGCGCACGGACGCTCTACTAATCTGATGCGTTGCCGCCAATTCGGTTTCCGGAGGCAACGTATCCCCTGGAACCAGAGACCCATCGAAAACGAGTTTCGCCAGCTCGTCGGCCAGTAAGCCTCCAACCGCTTTCGAATTGCCTGTTTTCGATATTTCCGCCGTATTGGTCATCGTGTCTTTCCACTCTCTGTCTGAACAAGCTATTCCAATTGTCTGACATTTGCAACACAAAAATCAGACAAAACACACAAGGTGTCAGTCCATAGACACCCAAAAGTATAACTATGCCGAATATTGCTCTTTTAACAATTGGCATAAATCAACGCCCGCCAAGCTATACAGCATTGGCAATGCTTATTGTTTCCGGTAGGTCGACTTTTTAAAAACGGGAAACAAAATACATATTCATTTTCCATTATCGCTACAAATGGAAGCGTTTCGGACAACTACTGATTGACACCCATGACGATCAGAGCAACAGAAATGAATATGTTTCCGAACGATGGTTTTCGTCCGCAAGGAGCAACTCAGATCGGCCACTATGTTCGATGACCACGCCCCTTTGACACTGTTTCTCTCAAACCGGCTTATCGCCCAATATTGTCTTCTTTTTTCAGAATACGCATACAGGAATAAAATATGGCTCAGGTAACCTATTATCAGGCAGCATCAGGTGTAGATTTTTACGTTGATGGGATGGAAGACGGCACACTCTTCAATGTAAGCAGCACACAATTTTCGATATCCAATACTGACGGCACTCGGATCGACTTGTTTGGCAACAACATCACGTCCGTTGGCTTTGGTGATGATCTGGAAATAACAGGCGGCACCATAACCCGCGCCCTGCTCATTGATGCCCATGGCAACACAATGGTTGAAGCAACGGATTTCAGCATATCGCTAGAGTCCTTTATCGCGACATTAGATGCAGTCGATTGGAACGCATCCGCTCTGGATTCAAGCTTCGAAACCGCGTTCGAATATTTCTATTCTCTTGCCGTGACAGGAGGCAGCTCAGTCGACGCAAGCGCTACCCAGGGCACAGAAGCCACGCCCATCGAGCTGAATGGTGACAGGGGCGATGACACTATTACCGGAGGCGATGGCGCTGATTTGATCTTCGCATATAAGGGCGACGATACCATCAACGGCAACGCAGGAAACGACATCATCTATGGTATGGATGACAACGACACGATCCATGGCGGTAATGGCGACGATCAGCTTTACGGTGGCTACGGGAACGATGTGCTCTATGCTGGCGCTGGCGAAGACTATCTTGATGGCGGACCGGGCAATGACACGATTTATGTTACAAAGGCCGCAACCGATGACGATGACAACACCATCGTGACTGGTGAGGGAAACGATACTGTCATCCTGACAAACGACCTTGCCTATATATGCATGAACTACGATTTCATGAACGAGGGGATCGTTGCCAATCTGTCAACCGGTCTGGTTCAGTCCAGCACCAAGACAGACCGCGTCCTGCTCAATGGAGGCGATGTTGACCGTTTCGTTGGCACCGCATTTGACGACACCATCACGACGGATGCCCAAGGCACATTGCTGATCTCGCTTGGGGGCAATGATACTCTGATCGGAGGAGCTGGCAATGATACCGTCTCCTATTATTATGACTATTACAATGGTGGCACGAATGCCGCAACGGTCAATCTGGCAACCGGCATTGCCACCGATGGCTTTGGCGATACGGACAGCCTGTCCGGAATCGAGAGGGTTCGAGGAACCTTCCTTCCTGATACCTTCATCGGCTCGGACGCAGATGAAATCTTCCTTGGCCTGGGCGGAAATGACAAGATTTCCGGCGGTGGTGGCTTTGATATGGTTGACTATCACAAGGATGACAACAAACTTGGGCTTTACAACAATTTCGGCACAGCTGGCGTGATTGTGAATCTGGCAAGAGGAACAGCGACAGACGGCTATGGCGACACCGACATCTTGTCAGGCATCGAAGGCGCCAAAGGCACAGACCAGGACGACACCCTCATCGGCTCCGCAGTTCATAACGAACTCTTGGGCATAGATGGCAATGACACCCTGAAAGGCCTGGCTGGCGCTGACCTGCTCAATGGCGGCGATGGCAATGACACCCTCTTTGGGGGGACCGGGGTCGACACGATGATCGGCGGCGCAGGCAACGACACATTCTATGTCGACAACAGCAGCGACATCGTCACAGAGACCGCGGGCGAAGGCACGGACAGAGTGTTCAGTTCAGCCAGCTATAACCTCAAAAACACCAGCCAATATATCGAAAACATCACTCTGACCGGCAAGGCAAACCTTGACGCCACAGGCAACGTGCAAGCCAACAACATAAGCGGCAACATCGGTGACAATCATCTCTACGGTCTTTTTGGGAATGATACGCTGTCGGGACTGGCGGGAAATGATATTCTCGACGGGGGCGATGGCAATGACAGACTGTTCGGCAACTTCGGCAACGACACTCTGAACGGAGGCAACGGCGATGACAGGCTCTTTGGCCAGGTTGGCGCCGATACGCTCTTCGGCCATGTGGGCAAGGATACCCTCAGCGGTGGCGCGGGCAATGACAAGCTCTTTGGTGGCGCCGGAGATGACATCCTCAATGGCAATGATGGAGTTGACACGCTTCACGGTAACCAGAACAACGACACCCTAAACGGGGGCAACGGCAACGACATCCTCTTTGGCGACCTAGGCAATGATAAGCTCTTTGGTGGTGCCGGAGATGACAAGCTCAACGGCAACATCGGTGCTGATACGCTCCATGGCAATCAACAGAACGACACTCTTTATGGTGGTCTGGGCGATGACAAATTGTTCGGTGATCTCGGCAACGACCGTTTGTTCGGCAATCAGGGCAACGACACGCTCAATGGCGGTACGGGCAATGACAGCCTGCACGGCGGCATCGGCAATGACATTCTGGGAGCTGGCGTAGGCGCCGACACCCTGATTGGCAGCCTCGGAATAGACATCATGTTTGCTGGCAACGACAATGCTCAGGACACATTCGTGTTCTCTAGCGTCAATGACAGCTTGGCCAGAGCCAACCATGACAAGCTTTACATGTTTGACAGTGGCGAGGATATCATCGATCTTTCCGCTATCGACGCCAATAGCGCCACCTCGATAGACGATAGCTTTACCTTCAGCGGCACAACCGCGGATGCTCACGCTGTTTGGTATCAAGCCAGCGGCTCCGACCTGTTTGTCTTTGCTGACACGGACGGCGATGCCTCGGCCGATTTTGAAATTCAACTCATGAATACCCAGACTCTGGTCGATACAGATTTCATCCTTTAAGGACGTAGCCAACATAAGTCCTTAAAAATTAAGCTTTACAAGCGAATCCACTTTAAACGGTGGACTCGCTTTATTTGTTTCGTTTTATTACAATTTGGAAATGCTCGCCGTGTTACATGGTTAAACAATGCTAATAGCATTGTAGCAATTGACATTTCTTTCGTGATTGCGCATGCAACACGGTAAGAAAATTATCTTTTTATTTCTTTTTTTCCTCGCAATGGAGGTACAGCGTGCCAAGACCCCCAGCGAAAGCAAACAGCAAATTGGTTAGTTTTTTCAAGAATACAGGTTGGGTCTGGGTTGGCGTTGGCTTACTGAGCGCCATCATCAATATTCTGATGCTGACAGGTCCGCTTTTTATGCTGCAAGTCTATGATCGCGTGCTATCGAGCAACTCTGTACCAACACTCGTCGTCTTGGGCATCATCGCGATCACGCTTTATACCTTCTATGGCATTCTGGATATTCTGCGCAGCCGGATATTGTTGCGGATCGGCCAATATGTCGACGCGCGCATGTCTGAAAGCGTCTATCGAGCCTCATCGACAGCCCCGATTATCACCGGATCCAACGCATCAGCCGTTCGCCCGGTAAGTGACCTGGACCGCATCCGTCAGTTCCTTTCCAGCCCCGGCCCAGCGGCGCTGTTCGACAGCCCATGGATGCCCTTCTACCTGTTTATCGTCTATCTGTTCCATCCTATTCTGGGACTTATCGGCCTGTTGGGGGCCATTGTCATCGGCATTCTTATCGCTCTTAACGAGTGGCTCTCCAGAACCCCCATCAAGGACGCAACACAGGAAGCTGCCGTGCGCAACGAGCTGGTGGAGTCCTCTCGCGCCAATGCCGAAGTGTCCAAGGCGATGGGGATGTTTGGCGACCTGCAGCAGCGTTGGACCCGAAACAACGAAAGCTATCTGCGCAAGCAGAAAACAGCCGCTGACCGCAATGGCTTTTTCACGTCGGTGACCAAGACCATCCGCCTGATGCTGCAATCCACCATTCTTGGTGTGGGCGCATGGCTTGCCATTCAGCATGAAATCACGGCCGGCACAATGGTCGCGGGCTCTATCATGGTATCGCGCGCCCTTTCTCCCATCGAGCTTGCCATCAGCCAGTGGCGTGCCTTTGTCGGCGCTCGACAATCCCATGCACGCCTGATTGAGCTCATGAGCAAAATGCCGGATCATGATGTCGATCTGGAATTACCCATTCCGCAAGACAATCTCTCCATTGAGCAGGCAAGCTGCGCCCCGATCGGCAGCCGCAAGGCCTTCATTGCACCGATGTCTCTCAAATTGAAGGCAGGGCAGGCTCTGGGCATCATTGGCCCATCCGGATCGGGCAAGTCAACATTGGCCAAATGCATGGTCGGCATTCTGCCAACCCTGAGTGGTGCCGTTCGCTTCGACGGGTCAGAACTCAATCATTGGTCAGAAGACAAACACAAGCATATCATCGGCTATCTGCCACAGGACTTGCAGCTGTTTCAGGGAACGGTTGCCCAGAATATCGCGCGCTTTGATGCCGAAGCCTCTTCAGAGGCGGTTATCGAAGCGGCTCGATTGGCTGATCTGCACGACATGATTTCCCGTCTGCCCGATGGCTATGACACTGTTATCGGGCCTGCTGGCTTTGCTCTTTCAGGCGGACAGATGCAACGCATTGCGCTTGCAAGAGCACTTTATGGCGACCCGTTTCTCATCGTATTGGACGAGCCCAATTCAAGCCTCGACAGTCAGGGCGAAGGCGCATTGACCAAAGCCCTGTTTGCCATGAAGGAAAAGGGATCGATCGTCGTGGTCATCGCCCATCGCCCCAGCGCCCTTGCCGCCGTCGACTATGTTCTCTGTCTGAACGAAGGACAGGTTCAGGCTATCGGTCCGAAGAATGAAGTTCTTGCCAAGGTCCTTTCACCTGTTTCTGCGCAAGGGGCTGCTTGATCCGCCATGAATAATTCACTCGCAAAATCGATCACAAAAGAGCTTCGCGTTCATCTCGTTATCGCGCTCATCCTAACGATCATCATTGTTGGCGGTCTGGGCGTTTCCAGTGCTTATTCAAACATTTCCAGCGCGGTCATTGCTTCCGGCTCGGTGGTCGTTGAAGGCAATCGCAAAAGAGTTCAGCATCGCGAAGGTGGAACGGTTAAGGAGATCAACGTCAAGGAGGGCGACCCGGTCGCCGCTGGCGACATTCTCATTCGCCTTGACGACACATCCACCCGTGCCAATCTCGCCATCGTCACCAAACATCTTGCACAATTGCGCGCCGCGGAAGCGCGCCTGATCGCTGAACGCGATGGCCTTGAGGACATCGACTTTCCCGAAATTGACCCATCCGTGATGAGCAAAAGCGAGATGGAAGATCTGTATAAAAGCCATAGACAGCTGCTGCTCTCAAAACGCAACGCCCTTGCGGGCAACAAGAGCCAGTTGCAAGAACAGATTAATCAGATCCGGACGCAGATTGACGGTTTGCAAGTCCAGCGCGATGCCAAGAATGACGAAATTTCCTTTATCCAGAGCGACATCACAGCCAATGTGTCCCTTCTGGAAAAGCAGCTGGTAACAAAATCTAGGGTCAACACCCTAAAGCGCGAAAAAGCCGAGCTGGAAGGAGAATATGGGGCCTTTGTCTCAGATATCGCCCAGCTCAAGCAGGCAATCAGTGAGAAAAAGTTCCAGATCGTTCAGCTGGACGAGAATTACCAATCGTCGGTTCTGGAACAATATCACGAGACCGAAACAAAGATCGGGCAACTGGAACAACAGGAAATCGCTGCACGCGAACAGCTCAGGCACGTGGAAATCAAGGCACCTCAGGACGGGCGTGTCCTGCAGCTGGCCGTGCACACCATCGGGGCCGTGATTTCTCCGGGAGAAACCGTGATGATCATCGTTCCTTCTGCAGATAATCTGGTAATTGACGCCCAAGTCAGCCCAGCCCAGATCGATCGTTTGTCACCCGAACAGGAAGCCCGCTTACGCTTTCCTGCCTTCGATCGCCGCACCACTCCGGAGCTTGCAGGCACCTTGAGTCTCATCTCTGCGGACCGCATCGTCGATAGCTCGACAGGCACAGCCTATTATCTCGTGCGCGTTACGATAAATGACGGAGAACTCAGCCGGCTGGGCGGCAAGCTTCTGGTACCCGGCATGCCGGTAGAGGTTTATCTGCAAACAGGATATAGAAGCATCATGTCCTACTTGATCAAACCCATGGTCGACCAGATCACTCATGCTTTCAAGGAACGCTAGCCTAGATAGAGTAACTGGTTGACAAGCGGCAGGGTCCAAGCGAGCGTAAGCCAATCGATCCATAACGCACCGTCTTAAACGTCCAGCCATAAAGAAACATGAAAAAAGCAGCATCCTATCTTGGGATGCTGCTTTTAGTTTATGCCTCAAGCTTCAGCCCAGAAGCAGTCAGCGATGCATCACAGGATTACATCTCCCGCATTCAGCCCACCAATGTCGTTGATCTGAATTTCAAAATCAGCAACATTGTTGCCGTTGTTATCTCCGCGAAGAACAACATCCGTGCCCGTATCGACCCACCAGACCGAATGCGCCTTGGCGACATGGCCCGTGAAAGCGAAGGCCTGATTACCAGCTGCCGATGTATTGGCATCAATTCCGGACAGATCGATCTTGTCCTCCCCACGGTCGAACTGGAAGATCTTGTCGCGTACAGCCGCACCGACACGGCTTTCCAGAACCGTATTGAAGTCAAACACATCACGAACATTGTCGACACCAGCAAACATCCGGTCCATGCCATTGCCGCCATTCAAACGATCAGCCCCGAGGTTTCCTTGCAGGATATCGTTGCCGTTGCCACCAAACAGGCTGTCGGCACCATTTCTGCCATATAGGGTATCGTTGTGATTGCCACCGAATAGGGCATCATTGTGATTGCCCCCGTCCAGAATGTCATTGCCGTTGGCTCCATCAAGCCGATCAGCGCCATCACCGCCATTCAGACGGTCATTGCCTTTGTAGCCAAAGAGCTTATCATTCCCTACCAGACCATTCAGGATATTATTCCCCAAATTGCCTTCAATCTTGTTGGCCAACCCGTTGCCAATCCCGTTGATGTTTGCCTTGCCCGTAAGGTTCAGATTCTCAACAAAAGCGCCATTCAGCTTGAGAGAGAAGCTTGAAGAGCTGTTTACACTATCAATGCCCCCTTTGGCCACTTCGACGATTTTGTCGCCCCAACTTTCGACAAAATAGATGTCATTGCCAGCGCCACCCCGCATAGTATCAAGCCCATTGCCACCATAAAGGAAATCATTCCCATTGCCTCCGATTAGGAAATCCTGCCCATCATTGCCATAGAGCTTGTCATTACCATCAAAGCCATAAAGGACATTGTTACCCGCATTCCCGAAGATTGCATTGTTGGCACCGTTACCAAACCCTTTGAGATTGGCGTCACCCAAGAGATTCAAGCTCTCAACATTCTGACCATCATCTCTCAGGCTAAACGAAATGTGCGAGTTGATCTTGTCGAACCCACCGCGCGCATATTCTGTGACGGTATCGCGGGCCATATTGACATAATAGACGTCGTTGCCGGTACCACCTGACATTTTGTCAGCGCCGGCACCACCAAAGAGCACGTCATTCCCAGACATGCCTGACAAGACGTCATCGCCATGGCCCCCATGAATAGTATCATTGCCGCCATTGCCCATGATGGTGTCACTGCCATCATTGCCGAACAAGATATCATCACCGTCTCCGGTCCCGGCATTCTTCAATGTCACACCCACTCTCGCTGTCGTATGAGCGGGATCAGACGCAACCATCCGAACCACGATCTGGTCATTGGCCGATGTTGACAGGCCATTGACAGTGGCAGAGTATCTCAGACCTAGAGGTGTACTGGTGAATTCGGCTGGCCTGATCGTTTCCACGACCTTGCCATTGACCAGAATTTCGATACGCGCAACTTCGCTTGCCTGCACAGGCGCACCGGTCAAACTGGAGGTCAGGGCAGACGGTGTTAGCACGCGTTCTGCAGTGTCGTTGTCCAGCCCATCATCGACCAGATCTAGCACATCGATATTGGCGCCGGTCCCCAAACCAATCGCTCGAATGGTTGCATTCAGCCCATTGGCCGCCAGCAAGGTTGAGACTTCATCTGAATAGGCGCCCTGATCGCCAGGAGCACCGTCAGACATGAAGAAGACATGATTTTCGCCTGTCCCCATACCATTAAGAGCCGTAATTGTCTGGTCGAGCGCAGCTTCAAAATAGGTGCTTCCGCTGGCATTCAACGTTTCCAGAACACTATCGACATTGCCCCCAACGGTCCCATTATAAATGGTCGTGGCAGAACCCGAGAAGGCGACAACAGCAAGGTTGGAACCAGACAGTCCTGCACTCACCAAAGAATCTGTCACCGACTCATAAGCGGTAATGGCGCCATCGATGAGTTCGTTTGCATAGCCATCTCCGTTCATGTCCGGAACGGTTTCATTGCCGGAGAAGCTTGACCCCATTGAGCCAGAAACGTCGATGACATAAACGATATTGAAATCGGATGTCTTCATCGCATCACGACTAATGAAGCCGGACACGTCAATGGAATTCGTATTCGATGTTGCAGGCAGAGTTGCGGAAATGGAGAGCTGCTGCTGCGTACTCGGTACGGTGACTGTATTGGACAGTGTCTGCAGATTATCATCATCACCATAGATGATATCGTCACCATCGCCCCCCAAAATGACATCGGCCCCGTTGCCGCCATGGACCGTGTCATTGCCACCATAAGCGCTTATGATGTCATTGCCATTTCTGCCATCCATCGTATCGGCAAGGTCTGTACCTTCAAGAAAGTCTGGCCCGGCCGTTCCAACAATCGGATTCTCAACGCCCAGCTCGAAAACCGATACGCCGCTTTCGCTGCTGCCCGTGGCAATAACATAGCTGTGCCCATCAATCGTCACGATGTCTGAATAGTCAGTCCCATAGAGATTGACGGTTTCATCGTCACTCACGGTATCCACCAACGTCAACGATCCATCATTACCCACGCTGAAGTAACTCAGACTACTATAGTTTGCACTATTCGTCATGAGATAGGTTTGGCCATTGAGCGTAAAGGTCTCTAGCCCCAAGACGCCACTAAGCTCTGTAGAATTGTCACTTGGAGTATTGAAGACGTTGGTCAGGGTTCCGTTGGCGGCCACAGAAAACACACTGATACCAGCAGAAGAGGAGCCACCAACAAACAAATATGTCGTCCCATTCACGACAGCGGTTGTCAGCTCCGTAGCGTAAGACAGATTTAGGTCGCCGGTATTCTCAACAGTATCGATAAAGGTCATTGTCCCGTTGGCATTCAAGCGCATAACGGTGACGGCGCTGTCATAGTAGCCGGCAACAAAGACATAAGTGCCCGTCCCGACCTTGGCGGTCGTAACGCCCATAGCGCCATTCAAGCCATAATTCACGTTGGACGCGTCATCATAGTCAGACGTATTGACCAACGTACCATCGGTCCCGATCCTGAAGACGCTTACGCCATCATCATCTCGCCCGCTGGCGATCAAGAATTGGGTTGTTCCCACCGTTGTGACACTCATGCTACCGATCGTGCCATCCAGCTCCACGGTGGAGCTTTCAGCCACGGTATCAACCGGCGTTAGCGTGCCGTCATTATTGACCTTGAAGGAGGTTATGCCTTCCCCATAATAGCCATTGGCATTGGCAAACAGATAGGTGGAGCCACCAATGGTGGTGGATGTTAGTGTTGAAACACTATCCAGCAGCGCACTTGTCGTATCATTGTAGGATTCAACAGGCGTCAGGCTCCCGTCTGCCTCCAGCTCGAAGACAGTGATTGCATCGTTATACTGAGCGGCCACATACACATAGGTGTGGTCGCCGATGGTCAGACTGTGCACCCCATATGCTGAGGACAGTCCGTTGTTTGAACCTGAAACATTATATCGGTTGACGAGTTCGGTGCGAATACCTGAAGCCATTGTTACTCTCCCCTTGAGAACGCATAAGGCGCGAGTTAATTTTTGTAATTATTGAATTTTCTGCTCTGGACACATTTATATCTAAATATTTCATTAACGGGCTTTTGTGTCAATTTGACAATATTGATACCCATTCCCACCACCTACTTAACAATTTGTTTACATTGATAAATCCTAAAAAATCGGCGGAAAACTGCTACATCTGCCCTATGGGGATTGCGAAATAGAAGAATATTTTGAACACAAATATACAGAAATGAATTTTTATAAAAAATACATGAAGCATCCACGACAAATGCTCATAGGACTTGCAAAAACCCTACAGTTTGAAGAAATTCCAAGATTTTAAAAGGTAAAAAAGGGTGCTGCGAGGCACAAAAATCAGGACCGCAAATGGATCCGAGCAATCTGAGCGTAATGACGAAACAAAGGCGTATGCTCTATATCGACAGCTAGGCTCTGTGACAGACATTCCAGCACACTTACAAGGTCTTCGCGGGGCGTGACATGAAACGTCGCGAGCCACGCCAGCAGCATCAGCCTGAAGGCTTTTGGCAACCGAGCCTGATCACCAAAGTCAACAATATGCAGAGAGCCTCCCGGAGCAAGATGGCTGAGCGCTTCCCGAAGTGCACCTTGCCAATCCGGGATCATCGAAAGACTGTATGACATGACGATATGATCGAACCTGTCCCGACCAAAAAGGCTCTTTGCATCAAAGGCACAGGCGTCGCCCTGCGCCAACTTAGCCCGCGCGCCCAATTTGCCGCGCGCCGTAGCAAGCATCTGTTCTGATATATCCAGACCATAAAGGAGCCGCCCCGGGTAGCGCCTGCCGATGCAATCCAGATTCCGCCCGGTACCGCATGCGATCTCGAGAATATGGGCGCCTTCGGCCGGCTCCATCTGCCTGATCAGCCGATCCCGTCCCAGCAAATAATATTTGCGCGAGATATCATAGATCCGGCGTTGATAGCGGTAGATGTCATCCATCAGTCCAGCATGTTTGCCCTGGGTCTCACCGGAAAAAGCCATTATCTCACCTGCCCAAGCAATATAGATGCACGCCACCATATATGGCCGAGCGATCCTCAGCGGTTGCCTTGCGGGATGCTTCGTCGTCGTAGGTCCATTGATCCAGCAAATGAGGAGACACGCGACCGGGCAAAATATTCTCGACGCCGCCGGTCCGAAACAAAACGCGCGCTCCTGACCGTGCAGTGCGGGTGATTTCAGTCCAGAGCTCGTTCAGCTGCCTGTCATTCATCCAATCTTGTGCATCCAGAAGCACATAGACGCTCTTGCTGCCATTGGGCTGACTTGCCAGCATCTCGGTAATGGATTGATTGACAACCGTCACCCTGTCTGCGTTGGCGCGCAGGATTTCGAAATGCTGCTCCTCCAGATAGGGCGGCACAGGCCCCTTGCCATCCGGCGCATAGCCACGATTGGCCGCCTGCCAGGCGAAGTAATTGTCCCCGATTGGAAAATCGCAAAAGAGTTTCCGCGTCCTTTCGCGCAACACCGCCACGATATCGCCATCCAGATCAGCGGCGAGCTTGTCATATTGCGCGGGCGGAATGCCCAGACCGAAAAGCAGGGAGCGTCTTCTGGCGAGAAATTTTACAAGCCTTGTTTCAAAGAGCGGCGCAATCTGCTGCTCGAAAAACAAGGCCTGCTCCTCAAGTGTCTTGGCCTGCAACAGACTTTCAAACCGCACACGACCGATACGCGTTGCCAGATGAACCAGCCCGATAAAGCGCCCCAACAGCCCTTGGCGATACAAACCTTTGCGGAACATGCTCTTGCGCTTGCCCAAAACAGAGGCTTTGTCCCAATAGCGCAGCGTATCCACGTCAAGATTCGATGCCAGATAGCGATCAAAATGCGTGATATTGTGAGCCCGGTTTGCGTACCCAAAGAAGTCATAAAAGCTGGCCTGATCTGGCAGGTGACGCACAGCTGCGAGCTTGAGCCTGTTCAGCGCCACATGCGCAGGAGAGAGGTCCACCGCAGAAATCGAAGCAGGCTGGGCGCAGAGATAGGACATCACATTGCAGCCACCGGAGGCAATGCAAACGATATCGTCATCGGTGCCAAGCTGCAGCGCTATCATGTCCGCAACAGGGTCTTCCCAGATCTGGGCATAGACCAGGCCGCGAAAGAAGCGCCCAAATATATGCTCCAGCAAACCTTCCTGAGAGAGTACGGCATCTGGATTGACGACCAGAGAGATGCGCTTCTTCACCGACAGAGATTGGCTCATATCACTTCCTACTAACGAGAGTGCCCTTCCTGCACCAACTGCAATACATCTGGGCAAATCCCCTCAAGCTTCTGTTCTGTTCGAATATTTCGCCAATGTTACAGCTGAATGACCTTTTGCCCGCTATTGCTTCAACCATCATCAATGCCCCCAAGTCCCACTCTCATCAGACTTATCAAAGGGCAGGAAGCCGACAGGCCTCCCCCAAATAAATAATTGACATGCTAATAGTTAGCATACTATCTATTTTCCTATGAATGATCTTGAAGACCATCTGACAAAAGAATTTCTGGAATCCCTGACCAAGCTGAGCCGAAAGCTGAAAACGCTGTTCGATGCGCGCGTCACGGCCCATGGGCTGACTTACACCCGCGGCCGAGCGCTCATGCTTCTGGTCCGCTCGCCAGACATGACCCAGCGCGAACTCGCCTGCAAACTGGGGCTAGAACAAGCCACCGTTGTACGCTTGCTCGACAGAATGGAAGATCATGATCTGATCCGCAGACTTCCAGATGAGCATGACAGACGCGTCAAGAAGATCCATCTGACCGAGCAGGGAGAAGCAAGCGGCCAGTTGGTTAAATCGATTGGGGAGGCCATTCGCCAGGAGGTATTTGGCGATATACCAACAAGGGACCTGGAGGTCGCAATTTCCGTATTGCAATCAGCCTCGGCCTGCGTTGGCGAAAAAAGCGACTGAAGCCACAATGTCAAATCAATCAGCTACGTTGGCTGAGAAGCAATCCACGGCTTCTCTCAAGGGCACTGCCAGCCCTGCCCCAACCGCGCCACCACCAAGGCCTAAAATCGCCAACCTGCCAAGACGCATGCCGCTGGGCCCTCGGCCCTTGCCGGTCAAGGCTGCCTATGTGCTGGTTGCCGTCATTGTCGGGCTGGCCTATGGATTCGGATTCAGCTCGCTAACGGTCAATCTCTACCAGATTTCCGGCCCCATCGGCGCCACCCCGGCTGAGGCCTCTTGGCTGACGGCAGCCTATCTGGCACCCAATGTCAGCCTCACCTTGTTCCTTTTCAAGATCCGGCTGCAATATGGAATTCGCAAGTTTGCCGAAATCGCCATCATCGTGCATCTGCTGGTCTCGCTTCTGGGACTGACGGTACACACTCTGCAAATGGCGCTTATTGTGGAGTTTTTCTCAGGCATTGCAGGGGCATCCCTCACGTCGCTAACGATGATCTACATGATGGAGACTCTACCGCCTGCGAGAAAAATGACGGTCGGCATCAGCCTTGGCGCGACCATGGTGACGCTAGGTCGACCACTCGCCGGCATCGTCTCGCCCTATCTACTCGATGTCTGGGGTGTGAAGGGTCTGTTCATGCTGGAATTCGGACTGACCTTGATGGCGATTGCCGCAATCTATGTTTGCCCACTACAGTCCCCGGCCAGACGCAAGGTGATCGAGAAAGCGGATTTCATCAGTTTTCCTGCGCTAGCCATCGCAATGGGCGGCTTTTGCATTCTATGGACAGTCGGTACAACCTACTGGTGGACCGAAGCCCGCTGGCTCGGCTGGATCGTCGTGATCAGCCTTCTGGCCGCCACCCTGTTTGCCACCGTTGAGGTCAACCGCAAAACGCCCTTTATCGATATCCGCTGGCTGACATCGCGCGAGATCCTGCAATTCATCGTCGCCCTGTTTCTCTATCGGATCATCTGCTCGGAACAGACCACCGGTGCGGTGGGCTTCTTCAGGCAAATGGGCGTTGCAGGAGATCAGTTAATCCCCTTCTACACAATGATCTTCGCTGTCTCGATTACCGCTGGCATCACTTGCTGCTTCGTGCTGAAAATCGGCAAACAGATCTATCTGAAGATGTTTGCCCTTTTGCTTCTATGCATCGGCTCATGGATGAACAGCCATCTGACAATTCAGACGAGACCGGAACAGATGTATGTTTCGCAAGCCCTCATTGCCTTTGCCAGCGGCCTGTTCATGCCGGCAGCCATGTCCTTTGGCATGATTGCAGCCTTCCGCAAGGGCTTTGACTATATCATGTCCTTCATCTGCCTTTTCATCACAACGCAGAAGATTGGCGCCATGATGGGCTCGGCCTTTTTCAGAAGCTTTGTCATCATCAGAGAGAAATTCCATTCCCACGCCATCACCCAGTCGCTGGTCATGACAGACCCCGATGTGGCGCACCGCATCCAGCTTTATGGCCACAGCGTAGCTTCCGCGGTCACAGATCCGATCCAACGCAGTGCGCAAGGGGTCGCCATGCTTGCCAGCGCAGCATCTCGTCAGGCCTATGTGCTTGCGTATAATGATGCCTTTTTGCTCATGGCATTTCTCTCTGCTCTCACCTTTTGCCTGCTTGGTGTGGAACGCCTCATCCAGCTCCATCGGGCCAGAAAACAAACCATGGCTGCCGCTGCGGCCTGACCAGTACAAGATTGCTTTTTATCATGCCCAAATTTCTACGAACCATCGCAACCTATGTGGCCATCGCCCTTGGTCTGTGTGGCATCTTCGTGGTGCTCTATGTCTGGGGGTTACCGCCCTTCAACGCAACGAACCTGCAACGCACCGAAGACGCCTATATCAAAGGACGCGTCACAACGATCAGTCCGCAACTGGCCGGGTATATCGTGGATGTGCCTGTACAGGATTATCAGCATGTCACCAAGGGGCAAACGCTGATCCGCATAGATGACCGCATCTATGTCCAACAGTTGGCTCAAGCCAAGGCAGCCTTGCAGGAAGCAGAAGTAACCCTGCAAAATGCCGATAGCAACGAAGAAACCGCCAAGGCTCAGGTCGATCAGGCCAAGGCTCAGCTGGCCAGTACCAAGGCCGCTCTGGAGATCGCCCGCCTCAATCTCAACCGTACCAGCAAACTACATGAAAAGGGATTTGCCGCCACCAGTCAGGCTGATCAATATCGCGCCACATTCAATCAGGCGCAGGCATCCCTCGATGCCCAGAAAGCCGCGCTCATTGTGGCTGAGCAGAATGTTCGCACCACTAACATCAACCGCGATGCTTTAACAGCTGCCGTTGCCAGCGCCAAAGCGCAGGTTGAGTTGGCCGAGATCAACCTTGAGCATACCCGCATCACTGCCCCGCGCGATGGGGTTCTGGGCACAGTCGGCGTCCATGTAGGGCAATATGTTACGGCAGGCACTGCCGCCACCCATCTGGTTCCCAATGAGGTCTGGGTGGTAGCCAACTACAAGGAGACCCAGCTGGCAAAAATGCGCATCGGCCAACCGGTAAGCTTCACCGTGGATGCACAGAATGACAGGCGCTTCACGGGCCATGTGGAACGCTTTTCTCCGGCGACGGGGTCTGAGTTCAGCGTGCTCAAATCGGACAATGCCACCGGCAACTTCACCAAGGTAGCCCAGCGGGTTCCGGTCCGAATTTCCATTGATAGCAATCAGGAAAATTCCAACCGGCTTGTGCCCGGCATGTCTGTCATCACCATCGTCGACACATCTGTGCAGACAGACGAGGACAGCGCCAAAGGCGTAGGCGGCCTGTCATTGCCTGATGCGAAGATATCCAGGACGGCCCTCGCTCGGCGCTAGATTTCATGAGCCAGC
Source organism: uncultured Cohaesibacter sp. (assembly GCF_963678225.1). Lineage (NCBI taxonomy): Bacteria > Pseudomonadati > Pseudomonadota > Alphaproteobacteria > Hyphomicrobiales > Cohaesibacteraceae > Cohaesibacter > uncultured Cohaesibacter sp. Next base: position 761,012 of record NZ_OY782764.1, read on the forward strand.
CTCTCACGGTCACATATCAGATCATCAAACAAAAAGGGTGCCATACAAAGCCGTATGGCACCCTTTTCATAGCATCAGCATGGACGGTAAAACGTCTTACTTGGCCGTTCCATTGGCCAAAGCACCTTCTCCATCCGCGGCCACCTGCGCGCGGCCAGCCTTCTGCGAGACATAGGCGCAAACGAGTAACTGGCTCATATGGTAGATCATGATCGGCAGCACGATGGCACCAACCCTGTCAGCGGCAAATAGCGCGCTGGCAATGGGCAACCCGCTGGCAAGGCTCTTGGTTGAACCGCAATAGAACAGCACCGCCCGGTCCGGATAATCAAGCTTGAACAGCCGACCGCCAAACACCATGGCTGCCATGGTCAAAGCCAGAAAAATAAGGATGACGACAAACAGCATCGCCAGACTGGTCATCGGAATTGCACTCCACAAGCCCGAGGTCGTGCCCGAACTGAACGCCTTGTAGACAATCAGCAAGATGGATCCGCGATCCACGATCATGGTCAGGAATTTATGCTTGGCAATAAAAGCACCGATAAGCGGTCGCGCCAGCTGGCCCAGAATGAAGGGCAAGAGGATTTGCGTGCTGATCTTGACCACCGCATCAAAGCTCACCCCGCCATTGCCCTGATGCATCAGCAAAGCCACAAGCGCGGGCGTCAGCGCCACACCGATCATGTTTGAAACAGAAGCCGCGCAAATGGCTGCAGGCACATTCCCCCCGGCAATCGATGTGAAGGCAATGGAAGACTGAACCGTGGAAGGCAGCACCGCCAGAAACAGCAACCCCAGCGTCACCGTACCGCCAAGCAGCGGGCCAAAGATGGCCGCCAGTGCCAGACCGATAATAGGGATCACCAGATAGGTGGCCAGAAAGGTAAGCCCCTGCAGACGCCAGTTCATCAGGCCCGCCTTGACGGAGCCCGCATCAAGCTTGGCGCCATAGAGAAAAAAGAGCAGCGCCACCGCCCAGAAAGTCACATGACCAAGCCCGACCATGGCGATACCATGGGCCGGGATAAGCAAACCAAGACATACTGTCGCGATCAGCAGCAACATATAGGTGTCGATACCAATGCGTTTGAGAAAGTTCATGGTTCCTCCGATTATGTAAAACTGGTCTCATGCCAGTCTGCATTTATCTATCGTGAGCATCCCTTTACGCCTGAGCGGACAAAGGGATCGCTCTGTGTTTTCAAACGGGATCTCGCAAACCCTTAGAAACCCGCAGCCTGCCCATCCTTGCGAGGATCGGACCCGGCAGCATAGCCCCCGTCAGGCAGCTTCTGGACCAGTTGTGCCCCGCCAAAGCCGAAGGCATTGTCGGGAGATTCAATCTGGATGCGATGGCCAAGATCCGTAAGCCCTTCAAGGAGCGCTTCAGGCATGGTCGGCTCGCACGCCACATCGAGATTCTCGATCATGCGCCAGCGCGGAGCATCGGCGGCGGTTTGCACATCCTGATCCCAAAGCTGGGTTCTGAGCAAGAGCTGCATATGGCCCTGTGCCTGAATTGGTCCACCCATCATGCCAAAGGCCATTAGCGGTGCCCCATTTTTCATGGCAAAGCCGGGGATGATCGTATGGAACGGGCGCTTTTTCGGACCCACACAGTTGGGATGCCCCTCTTCAGTAACGAAACCAAAGCCGCGATTCTGAAGCGCAATCCCTGTTTCCGGCACAACAACGCCTGAGCCAAAGCCCGCATAGTTGGACTGGATGAAGCTGACCATCATGCCGGACGCATCGGCAGTGTTGAGCAACACCGTGCCGCCGCGCTTGGGGGCACCATGGCCAAGATTCTGGGCCTGATCCATGCTGATCAGGGCGGCCCGCGCCTTCAGATAATCCGGATCGAGCAAGGCCGTTTCCGGCACTTCGGTCATGAAGCGACGGTCAGCCACAAAACGATGCAAATCGCTGTAAGCCAGCTTGATGGCTTCTAGCTGAAGATGCACAGCAGCCAGATCATCCGGACCATGATCGCGAATGGACGTATTCTCAAGAATACCCAGCGCCATCAAGGCGGCGATCCCCTGCCCATTGGGCGGAATTTCATGCAATTCAACATCATCAAAGCTCTGGCTGATGGTGCCGCACCAGTCCGCCTCGTGCTCGGCCAGATCTTCCATTGCCATCGCGCCGCCATTGGCCTTGGCAAAGGCGACAATCTTCTCGGCAATCTCACCTTCATAAAAGGCCTTGCCATGGGTCTCGGCAATGGCCTTAAGGGTTTTGGCAGCCGCCTTGTTGATGAAGCGCTCGCCCGCCTTGGGCACGCGTCCACCGGGCATGAAATGATCCGCAAAACCGGGCTGGCTTTTCAGTGTTGCCGCACCACGCGCCCACAGTTCCCCTATGACAGGAGAGATAATAAAGCCTTCTTCCGCATAACGGATAGCAGGCGCCAGAACCTCGGCCAGATCGAGCTTACCGAAGCGAGCCGAAAGCTCCACCCAGGCACTGATCGCACCGGGAACCGTCACGCTATCCCAACCATGCTGTGGCATGCCATTGGGAAAGCGCTCTGGAGTCCAGGCCGCAGGAGCCCGACCAGACGCATTGAGGCCATGCAGTTGCTTGCCATCCCAGAGGATGCAGAAGGCATCGGACCCAAGGCCGTTACCCGTGGGTTCAACAACCGTCAGGGTTGCCGCCGTGGCAATCGCCGCGTCAACAGCGTTGCCCCCCTTTTGCAGGATCGCCAGACCTGCCTGCGTGGCAAGAGGCTGCGATGTTGCGACGACATTGTCGGCAAGAACCGGTGAGCGGCGGGATGAATAAATGGGATCATGACGCAGCAGCATCGAAGAGCCTTTCTTCTGTCTTGCGTTTCTTCATATGTCCTCTGATGGCCCAGACAATCGAAACGACCGCAGCGATCAAGAACAAAAGACTGATTGGACGGGTGAAAAACAGGGTTGGATCCTCGTTGGTCATCAAGGCCCTGCGCAGATTTGTTTCCGCAATCGGGCCCAGAATGACGCCCAGAACCAAGGGGGCGAGGGAATAGCCCAGCGCCCGCAGGGCATAGCCGAAGACGCCAATACAGCCCAACAGATACAAATCAGACACCCGGTTGTTAAGCGCAAATGCGCCAACCACACAACAAATCATCACAACAGGCACGATGATCCATTTGGGCACTTCCGCCACACGCAGAAAGAGGCGCATGGACAAGGTGGCAACGATCAACATGATGAAGGACGCAACAGCCATGGCGATGAACATGCCATAGACCAGATCCGAGTGATCCATGATGAGGCGCGGGCCAACGGAAATACCATGCACCATCAAGGATGCCATCAGGATGGCATCAACGGCCGAGCCGGGAATACCAAGCCCGATCATGGGGATAAGACCGCCACCAGCAGTGGCAGAGTTGCCGGCCTCCGAGGCAACAATGCCGTCCGGCGTGCCTGTACCGAAAGCATCAGGGTTTTTGGACGACCGTTTGGCCTGATCATAGGCCACAAGGTTGGCGATGGAGCCACCCGCTCCGGGAAGAGCGCCAATAAGCACGCCGATGATCGAAGACCGAATAAGGTTGACTGGACGAGTCAGAACCTCACGCATGACTTTCCATGTCTGGAAATCAATAGCGCCAGTGACCAGCTTGCTGCCCGACCGCACACTTTTGGAGTCTTCCACTTCAGAAGCGAGCTGGGAGATGGCATAGATACCAATCAGCACGACGAGAAATGGCAGGCCTGTCTCAAGGGTTTCCAGACCGAAATCAAAGCGCGAACGCCCCAAGATCGGATCACTGCCAACCGTGGACATGGCAAGACCGATCAGCCCGGCAATCAAGCCGCGAATAACAGATTCGCCCACAAGGCTGGCAACGATAGTCAGAGCAAAGACAATGAGGGAAAAATATTCCCAAGGGCCCAGCTTGACAGCAATCATGGCCAGAGGAGGCGCGGCAACGATCAACACGATGGTGGAGATGACCGTGCCGAAAAAGGAAGCCCAGACCCCCATAGAAAGCGCGCGGCCCGCTTCACCGCCACGAGCCATGGGAAAGGCATCAAAGGTGGTAGCGACCGATGAGGGCGTGCCGGGAATACCTAGCAGGGCTGCCGAAATGAGACCACCTGTATAGCCCCCGACATAAACCGATAACATCACCGCAATGCCCTGAAGGGGCTCCATGGTGAAGGTGAGCGGCAATGTCAGCACGATGGCCATGGTGACCGTGAAACCGGGAATGGCTGCAGCGACAATACCGGCGATGGACCCGGCGATCATGTAGGCAAGCGTCGTAATTGTAAAAATCTGCGAGGCGCCAATCAGGAAACTATCCATATCAGAACACTCCCTTTGGCAGGAAAACTGTAAAGACGTCGGCAAACAACATGTTCAAGCCATAGGAAAAGACCACCGCGACAATCGCGGCAACAAGAATTGTAGTAAGCGAGCGCGGCAGCAGAGCCATTTGCAGGCCAAAGAGAAAAATCAGGCTGGCAAGGCTGAATCCAAGCCATGGCATGGCGACCAGATACACCCCAAGAGCAGCAAGACAAACAAACACCAGATAGCATTTGCGCACCCAGAGAATGGCCTGATTAAAAAGCTGCCCATAGGCTCGAGCCGGAATTTTGGGGACGGTTAGCACAATCGCGATCGTACAGATGAGGAAGATTCCGGCAAAGACAAATTGCGGAAACGCCCCTGCTCCCAGCTTCTCGAAACGAGAGGTCGGAATATCCCCTGCAGCAAAGAACATCCCGGCAGCAACAAGAAGAAACAGGATGTAACTCAAGAGGCGGGCGATCTCGCCCACCTCCAGAGACAGTTCTTCGTCAAGATCTGACTGGCTCACGGTGCGAGAACCTCTGCCAGACTGGTGACGGTTTTATCCAGCTTGCCAAGATATTCGGTATAGGCAGTCTGGCCGCGGAAATCGACTTCCGCACCGGCATTGTTGGTCTGGGTCACATAGGTCTCGTCTTCGGACAGAGCCTTAAGAGCTGCTTCCAGTCCGTCGCGGGCTTCCTGCGGAGCACCTTTTGGCATCACGATGCCGCGGGTTACACTCAGCTCGATGTCGGCGCCCAGTTCCTTGAAGGTTGGCACATCCGGCTCGGCCTTGACCCGATTGGCGGAGCCGACTGCGAGGAATGTCAGATCGCCATTGTCGACAAACTGCTTGGAGGAGCTGATGTCGCCGATGGCAGCATCAAGGTTGGCGCCAACCAGTGCGCGGATGCGCTGACCGGTGCCTTCATAGCCCACATAAGAAAATTTGAGACCGAAAGCCTGCTCGATCATGGCAGCATGCAGATGCGGTACACCGCCCAGCGTCACACCCATGGTGATTTCACCCGGATGCTCCTTGGCATAGGCGAGGAATTCTTCAAAGGTCTGGTAAGGCGCCTTGCCATTGACAACCAGATATTGCGGCGAAGAGGTCATCAGGGCGATAGGCTCGAAATCATTCCATTTGAGTTCCGTCAGACCGATCTGGGACGCAACCAGCAGGCCTTCATGAACCTGAGAAATGGTGTAGCCATCGGCTGCACGGCGTGAAGCTTCGCGCAAGCCGACTGTTCCGCCCACACCTGGCATGTTGATGATTGGCATCTCTGCGCCGAGAAACGGCTCGATATTGTTGGCGATGAGGCGCATCAGGGTATCAGACCCGCCACCCGGAGACCATGGAACGATAAATTCAACCGGACGCTCCGGATAATCAGCAGCAACAACCGGCGAGGCGAAAAGAGAAACAGCGGTAAAAAGGCCCACAAGGCCTGAGCGTAAATTCATGGAGACTACTCCCAATGGAAAATTTATAACGGAAATCCGTTTTTGTTTGTGATTGCGCAACAACGTTAACACAAGAAACACCCCACCAAAGCGCATAATTCTTGCTATTAAAATAAGATATGCTAACGTTAGACGATGGACACCCGACAGCTCGAAACCCTTTTGGCCGTGGTACAGCATGGTGGCTTCGCTGCGGCAGCACAGGCCATCAACCTGACAGCCTCCGCCGTCAGCCAGCAAATTGCAGCGCTTGAAAGCGAGCTGCAAACAGACCTGTTCGATCGTTCCCGTCGACCACCCGTATTAACCGTAAAGGGCGGTGAAATGGTGCGCTCTGCCCGTACGATCCTGCAAATCGTCAACGAAACCAAAGCATCGGTAAGTGGTTCTAAGGTCAGGGGAACACTTGCTTTTGGCACCTTGAGAACGGCGGCCAATTCCTATGTACCGCAAACGCTGGCGGCGATGCGGACGACTTATCCGGATTTGAATTTTCGCCTTCGGATCGGCATGTCTGAACAGTTGATGAGCGAGGTGGCATCGGGCCAGCTGGACGCCGCTCTTGTTGCTGATCAGGTGACCGTTCCAAGCGGCCTCAACTGGACGGAAGTGCTCAGCGAGCCCTTGATGATTCTCGTACCGGCAGGCACCAAAGAGCTCCCGTTTGAGGAACTCGTGCGCTCGATTCCCTACATCAGATATCGCATTCATGTGCCGCTCGCGCGTCAAATTGACACAGAAATGGCCCGTCTGGGGGCCGAGCCACGCCGGGTATTCTCTGTGAATACCATGCCAGCCATCGTCGGCTGTGTCGAAGCAGGGCTGGGATTCTCCGTCGTTCCTGAGGTCGCCATGCATGGCATGAAGACATCGGAACTGGGGGCATTCCCATTTGGCAATCCCCCCATCTATCGCAAACTGGGCGTTGTGCGTCGCCCAACGTCCAGTCGCTCAGCAGTGCTTGATAGTCTGACGGAAGCCCTTTCAAGCTACCGCACATCAAAAAGCTAGACTAGGCTTTCTTGCTCTCCAGCATCAGCGAGATGATGGCCTCGCTCAACACTTTTACAGCGGTTGGGATGCAGGCTTCGTCAAGGTCGAAATCGCTGCGATGAAGCATCGTGTTGAGCTCCTTGTGCTGTGATCCGATACGCAGATGCGCGGCTGGCTTGCGGCTGGAATATTCAGCAAAATCTTCACTACCCATGGATCCTTGCGGCAGCTCGACCACCTTGTCCGAACCAAGTGCATCCCGGGCAACGCCGACCACATGAGCAAGAATATCCGGCGTATTGACCACAGGCGGCACGCCTTGCAGAAATTTGACCTCCGCTTCCATGTCATATTGCAGCGCAATGCCTTCCACGATGCGCCCGATGGCGTCTTTCACGGTTTGGCGCACATCTTCAGACTGCGTGCGCACAGCACCTTCCAGCGTAACTTCATCAGGAATCTGGTTCCGGGCAGAGCCGCCATGGATTGAGCCCACAGTTACGACAGCTGCGCTGAGCGGCGCCACTTCGCGGCTGACAATGCTCTGCAGCCCGGACACCATAGCACCGGCAGCCACAATCGGATCTTTTGCCATATGCGGATGCGCACCATGGCCGGATTTGCCCTTGATGACGATGTCAAAAGGATCAGAAGAAGCAAAAGCCGTCACCGGATGCCAGCCAATGGTGCCAGCGGGCAACGGCGGCCAGTTGTGATAGCCGAGCATGATATCCGGATCGCAATAGTCAAACAGGCCATCTGCAAGCATCGCCCTTGCGCCACCCAGACCTTCTTCCGCGGGCTGGAACACGAACATGGCCTTGCCCGGCAGATCTTCAATCTGGGAGAGAACCCGCACAACACCCAGAATGATCGCGGTATGGGCGTCATGACCACAGGCATGCATCTTGCCCGCAATCTTGGACTTATACTCCGGATTGCCCGTCTCATTTATAGGCAGGGCATCGAAATCTGCCCGCAGCGCAATGCAAGGACCATCACCGCCGTCAATCGTCGCACAGACACCGGTTTTGCCAAAACCGCCTTTCCAGGAGACACCAATCTTGTCCAACTCATGCTGGATCATGCCGGAGGTTTCCACTTCTTCAAAGCCCAGCTCCGGATTTTCATGCATCCATCTACGGATGGCGATCAGATCCGGCGTAATCTGGCTTGTGAGCTGTTCAATCTGTGTGCTGATTTCGGCAGGGCAAGTCATCTCTAGTGTCCAACTCCAATTGCTATGCCTAAAACGGCCAGAGCCATCCGACAAGCTTTCGAATGTGAGGGAAAAGGCACGCGAACCAGTCTATCGGACTGCATCAGCCGGAGGCGGCGAGAGCCGGTCAGATCTGGGCGCGAAAAAACGGGGTGCCGCAAGTCCTCGCGACACCCGAAATTGTCAGGAACGATTATTGAGCGCCAATTTCCTTGATCTGCTCGTAAACGTCCTTGCCCCAGGCTTTTGTGCCCAACTCATCACGCACCGACTGGGTGGCTTCGATGAAAGGCGCTTTTTCCGGATAGGTTATGGTCACACCCGCATCTTTCATGACCTGCAGATATTTTTCCTGCTGCTCAGGCAGAAGCTTTTCAACGACTGCGGTGGAAGCTTCGTTGGCTTCTACCAGAACCGCCTGATCGGCTTCAGACAGGGAATCCCAGAAAGGAGCAGAGATCGTCACGTAGGCTGGCTTGACGATATAGTCGAGCATCGCAACACCCTTCTGCACTTCATAGAATTTCTGAGCATAAATGGTCTCGATGGGGTTTTCCTGACCATCAACAACGCCTGTCTGCAAGGCGGTGTAAACCTCGGCGAAAGCCATTGGGGTCGGGCTGGCTCCAAGTGCGGAGAGAGACTTCACATAATAATCGCGCTCGGGAGCACGAAGTTTCAGGCCAGCAAGATCCTCGATGGTTTCGATTGGCTTGTTGGCACTGATCTGGCGGGGACTACGCGGCATAAAGCCGAGAATGCGGACCTTGCGGTCATTGATCAGTTTTTCGTTCCAGACTTCAGCGAAATCGGTCTTCAGAACGTCCTGATAGTTTTTCATACCCTTCATGAGATATGGCAGGGCAAGATATTCGATTTCCTTCAGACCCGGGTCACCGGAGGCCAAAATCTGGGTCGTGCCCAGAGCCATCTGGGTGTAGACCTCTTTTGGCTTGCCCAGCTGATCGCCCGGGAAAATCGTAACGGTATGGTCGGTCTTTTCTTCAACCACACGCTTGAATTCTTCAGCACCGGCATACTGAGCTTCGCCCTGTTTGGCCCATGTGGCGTAACGGATTTCATCAGCACTTGCCGTAGTGGTGAGAAGCGCAAGAAATGCAACTGCTTTCAATACTGTTTTCATTTCGTTTGGATCCCTGTCTGGAGGTTGAGTTTTATTTTTTGGGGTCGGTGGGGTCGACACTGCGGAAGTGTTCGACAAAGTCGGCGCAGAAGCCGACGAGATATTCGGCAAATTTCTCGCCCTTCTCGGCAGATGAGAGACGAGGGTCGCCATTGACGATACCATCCGGGCACCGGTCATCCACATTGACGGGCATGCCGATTTCAACATCCTTGAACTTGGCGCCGCCCAGACCCATCACAGGCATTCCAGCCATTTCAAACGGAGCGTCTGGCAGCTTAGCCTTCTCCGGATGGGTCAGTTCAGGGAAATAGTGCATGTAAACGGACGTGATCGGGTCACCGCCGTGAGAGAAGGCCTTCTTGCCATAGTCACCATGGATTTCGGTCCAGACACTATCCGGAATGGCGCGCCAAAGATTGATGCATGGAATAATCAGGCCAGTCTCACGACGCACAGCACGGATCACCTGATCAATCAGGGAATAGTTGCCGGAGTGACCATTAAGGATCACCAGTCGCTTGTGACCGTGACGCAGGAAATTGTCCAGAATGTCGCGCAGCACACCGCGGAAGCTGTCCGCAGACAGGGCAATTCCCCCCGGGACAGACCAAAAATACTCTGCATAACCGAATGGCATGGTTGGAGCGGTCACCGCATTGGCGCGTTCGGCGACCTCTTCGGCAATCTTACGGGCCAGCATGAAATCGCCCATAGGCACCACCGGCCCCTGGATTTCCTGCGACCCGAGCGGGATCAGAACCACAGGATTTTCTTCCTCTTCGCTCCAGGTGCGGAACTCTTCGAAAGTCATATTCTCCAGGAGATGTTTCTTGGTCTTGGTCATTTTTGGTTTCTCCATACTTTAAGAGCCGAAGACGAGATTGGGCAGGAAGAGGCTGATTTGCGGGAACATGACCAGCAGCACCACTGCAATGAAAATGGGGAGATAATAGGGGAGCATCGCCTTGACCATCTTGCCGTGACTGATCTCGGCAATGTCCTGAGCAATGAACATCAGCACGCCAACCGGCGGTGTGGCCCCACCAATGATGAGGGTAAAGACCATCAGCACGCCGAAATGCACCGGATCAATTCCGAACTGCAGGATGACAGGCACCAGAATCGGGGTGAGCACGATCTCAGCCGATGAGGCGACCATCAAGAGGCCAACCACCAGCAGCATCGCCACAATCAGGAAGAAGACAATGGTCGGATCATCAGAGATATTTGAAATGGCGCTGGCAATGGCCAGAGGCACCCCTTCGCGCACCATGATCCACGAGAAGGTAGAGGCGACCGAAATAATTGCCAGAATGCGCGCAGAGCCGAGCCCGGTCTTGATGATCGCATCGGTAATGTCTTTGAGACCGACATTCTTGTAGATGAAGCCAAGGCAAAGCGCATAGAGCACGGCAACAGCCGCCGCTTCGGTTGGTGAGAAGATACCGCCTAGAATGCCGCCCACGATAATAATGGGGAAGAGCAAGGCCGCACCGCCCTGTTTGACAGCGGTGCAGGCCTCTTCCATCGACGCACGCTCATATTTGGGGAACTTTTTGTGACGCGCGTAGAAGTAGGTAAAGACCATCTGCGTACCAACAATCACCACTCCTGGCAGAATACCGGCCAGAAGCAGGCGACCGATGGAAACGTCAGCCAGAGTGCCATAAATCACCAGCGCCACCGAAGGAGGCACCATCGGCCCGACCATTGAGGAAGCCACCGTAACTGCAGCAGAAAATGGTGCCGGATAGCCTTCGCGCTTCATGGCCGGGATGAGAACCGAGCCGAGCGCCGTGGTATCAGCAGTGGGAGAACCGGACATGCCTGAGAAAATCAGGCTGGCAAAAATATTGACCTGAGCCAGACCGCCATCGATATGGCCGACAAAAGCGCGAGCAAGATTGATGATGCGATCCGTCAGCTTGCAGGCATTCATCAGCTCTCCGGCCAGAAAGAAGAAGGGAATGGCCAGAATGAGGAAGGAATCCACGGCGCCACTCATCCGTTGCCCCATCAGGGCAAGGTTGATGTCGGCCATGTAGAAATAGACCATCGAAGAGATACCGATGGAGAAGAAGAGCGGCAAACCACAGGCAATCAGAACCAGCAACAGCAGAATAATGGATACGGTCAACAAGGGCTTACTCCATGTCCTGCGAAGGGGATTGAGATGGGGAAGATTTTGAAGCGTAATATTCTGGCGCACGCTTATAGAAGACACGCAGCAGGATGGCCGCGATCATCAGAAAACTGCCTACGGTCACGGCAAGGCGCAAATGCCCTAATGTCAGGGGAAGCGCAGAAAGCTCATTCATCATGTCGATCTTGACCAGTGTGATGGAAGTCCACCCGAGAATGGCCAGAAAGCCGAAAGAGAGAATTGCATTGAACCAATGCAGGGCGCGCTTGAGAGGGGCTGGAGCCTTTTGCAAAAAGACATCGACATTGAGATGCCGACCATCATAGCAAACGACAACTGCGCCGATGAATGTCATCCATACCGTGACGAAGCGAACGAATTCTTCGCTCCAGATCAGGGGCGCATTAAACAGATAGCGCAGCACAATCTGCAACAGCGTCACCACGACAACCATTGACAGCATTGATGCAGTGAGCCACCGCAAAGGTAGAAAAAGGTCCATCTTTTTAACTCTGGTCTGGTGAATTCTTGTTTTTTCAAAAAATTAAGCACTGACAAATCAAGTTGTCCAATATATTAATCAGCATAATTATTCTGTTTAGAGACTTAATCATGCAAGGCATTGAAATCAGACACCTTAGGTATTTCTTACGAGTGGCCGACGAACTGCACTTCGGACGCGCCGCAGAAATACTGGGCATCAGTCAGGCGCCCCTCAGCCAACAGATCAGACAACTGGAGGAGCGACTCGGCGTGCGCCTGTTTGACCGCAACACCCGCAGCGTGCAGTTGACTCCGGCCGGAGAAGTCTTTGCAACCAAGGCGCAGGCCCTTGTCACCGCCCTTTCCAATGCCGTTGATGAAACCCGCATGGCTGGCGGACTTGGCTCAGGCGTGCTGCGCATCGGTGCGATGGGCTCTGCGGTGCATTCCGTTTTGCCCAACGCCCTTGCGGCCTTCAGCAGCAAATATCCCTCGGCCCGGCTAGACATGCATTTGCACACCACAGAGGAGCAGTTGGATCTGTTGGCCGCACGCCAGATCGACATCGCCCTCATGCGGCCACCACGCGTGGCCAGTGGTTTGGAAACCCGTCAGGTCTATCGCGAGGGCTTTGTCGCGGTCGTCCATGAGAAATCAGAGCTTGCCCGGCGCCCGACCCTTACGGTCAAAGACCTCAAGGATCAGAATTTTATCAGCTACACCGAAATCCGGGGCATCGGCTATCAGGACATCGTCAACCAGCATTGCCGCGAAGCGGGCTTCCTGCCCCATGTCATTCAGAGAGTATCTCACACGATTGGTGTCGTGACGTTGGTCGCCGCTGGACTTGGAGTCGGCATCGTGCCTGCATGGGTACTCAACGAACCGGTCGCCGGTGTCTGCTACCGCCCCCTGCCCGAATTGCCCAGCTCGGTCACACTGGTCTGCGCCTGGCGGTCAGATACCATGAACCCTCTGGTCTTGCCCTTTGCTGCGGAGCTGTCTGCGGCGCAGACAAATGCATCTTCGGCAGATTGACTTCAGGAAGATACAATCCGTATTTGACCTGCAAAGTCCCAACCAGCGCGTTGATGTACCTTGCCTCATGGTGTTTAATCAAAGAAGCTTTCACTTCTTTTTTTCAAATATGTTATCAGGCATCACCATGAGCACGAGCGATCTTCAGCCTCACTACGCGATTCCGGCGCCAGCCATTCCAACCCTGCCCATCAAGGCATCAGACAAGAGCTTTCCCGTCCGGCGCGTCTATTGTGTTGGCAGGAACTATGCAGACCATGCCATAGAGATGGGTCATGACCCGAACCGTGAATTTCCGTTCTTCTTCCAGAAGAACCCCGACAACCTGCTGTTTGGCAAAGACTTCCCCTACCCTCCCCTCAGTCAGGAGGTGCATTTCGAGGTGGAATTGTTCGTGGCTCTCAAGGCAGGTGGGACCAATATAGCTGTCAGCGATGCCAACACATTGATTTTCGGCTATGGCGTTGGCGTGGACTTCACCCGCCGCGATCTACAGGCCGAAGCCAAGAAAAAGGGCCGCCCCTGGATCGCCGCCAAGGCCTTCGAGCATTCCGCACCCGTTTCAGAACTCATTGCGGCCGAGAATGTCCCAACTCTGGAGAAGAAAAAAATCTGGCTCAAGCAGAATGGCGAAACCAGACAGGAAAGCGATCTTGATCATTTAATCTGGAAGGTACCCGAAGTCATCGCCAACCTGTCCGAGCAGTTCGAGTTGGCCGCTGGCGACATCATTTTCACCGGCACCCCTGCTGGCGTTGGCCCCGTTGCTATCGGAGATCAGATCCAATGTGCAATAGAAGGCATTGCAGATCTTTCCTTCAAGGTCACCGAACCACTGAAAAGCTGAGGTCCGCCCACGCTGGCACCGAAGCGTTGAAGGCCGCACCCATGCGGCCTTTGTCATGGGCATCCAAAGACCCGCCCCGAGACCCTTGCCAAACGGCACATGCCCCCTGCATCCATATGTCTCATAGGGACTAAAACGGAAAGACGCAGCAAGGCAGACCTTCTACAAGCATAGAGACAGATCGGCGCCAACCACAGCTTTTGTGCGCCAGTAATTTCAGGATCTTCTCCATGCTTCACTTTAGAATTCTGCTCGTCAGAGCTATTTTCCTGATTGCCGCAATCGGGCTTTTTGTTCTGTCCCTCAATTATCTGGTCGAGGGGTTCAGTCCCGGTGAAGCGGACGTGGCAACATGGCCCATCGTTGCAAGCACGTTGCTCTTCATACTGGCTCTGGTGGCACTACAATTTTTCAACCCCGGGCTCTACAACAAGTTCAACGACAGCGTGAAACTCGTCGTCAATAGCCATGGCGCAAGCCTTGAAGAAATCTTTGACGCTTTCAAGGGCATGGAAACAGCCTGGGGCACGCCTTGGTTGGGCAAAATCTCAACGATCAGCAAGGATGTCATTATTCTGGGACCCAATCCGGAAGAAGAATACGTCTTCATCAGGCCGGTATTGGGCATCTTCATCAGCGTCAATTTCAGCGCGATGACATCCAGACTGCGCCCCGCAAGCGAAGATGCATGGCGTCTGAAACAGACCGAACGTCCGAAGAGCACAGAGGGTATCATCCGCTATTCCTTCGGCTCGGCCTGCCTGTTGCCCACATTGATCGACCGGTTGCAGGGCTTCTTCAGCACAGGCAAGGCAGACAATTCCGCTCTGGGCATAGATAGCAAGGAAGAGATCTATCTCTTTAACGAAGAATTCAAATGGACCGGGCAGGACTTCCACCTGCTTGATGCAGATCTGAACCCGGCACTGACTGTCACGTCGCAACTTCCGTGCAAGACCTTCCACATCTACGAAACAGACAGCGATCAGGAGCGTTTCATGCTCACCAAGCGCCTGTTTCACATCTTTACCACCTATGACCTTTATCTGGATGGCAGCAAATTCTGCCGCCTCAAAAGACGGCTTGTTCTGCACCATACCTATTTTTCCGGCAAGACGTCTCAAGGCAAGCTTGAGCTGATCAGGATGAATGCCATGTTTGGCTCCAACTATCAGGTCAAGCTCGCAGGCAAACAGATCGGCACCATAGCCAGAAAGCTGAACGCCACACTGGGCAATATCGTGTTTGACAATTTTGTCCTGTCGGTCTCAGACAAAAAATGGCTTCCCCTCATGGCAGGCATGAGTGTCATGGTCGCCCGTCAGGCCCAACGCGAAAAAGTCACCGACGCGGTTACCCTATCCGATATGGACGATTAAGGACTGAACCAGTCAGCCACAGTGAGCTTGGCATCAAAAAGCCAATAGCCTTGATACTTTTCAATACAGACTGCCTTTGGAAGGAAAGTCGTCCGGGGGAGACGGCTTATTTTCGCAAAGTCGCCCCCCTTTAGCCCCATCGAGGAATCAAGACCTCCTAGGCGGGTTTGTCTTTTATTGTTTGAGCTGCAACGAAATTGTCCTTTAGATCGTCATAGAGCTTTTCATAAAGGACAAAATAATCGTCATAAATGCTAGAAGCTTTGCTATTCGGGTGGATGACTTCACAGTTCTGGGTCGTGTATCCGGTCATCTTGTCCAGAGTGTCAATCAACCCAACCCCCTTTGCGGCCAAAATGGCAGCCCCTAGAGTCTCGGTCTCATTCACACGCAACCGGACAATCGGCTCATTGAGGATGTCCGCAAAGATCTGACACCAAATGCGACTGTTGGCGATACCGCCGCCCAACGACAGCGTCTTGGGTTTGTCGTTATGCTTGAGAACAATCTTCATCCCTTGGCGTATGGAATAGGCCACACCTTCCATAATCGCGCGGACCATGTCCCCATAGCTTGTGCCGAAGCTAAGACCAAACATCACCCCGCGGGCATTGGGATCCCAGATCGGGCATCGCTCGCCGGAAAGATAGGGCAGATAGATAACGCCATTGGCGCCAGCCTTCGCTTCCTCGGCCACCTTGTCCAGCATTTCATAAATCGACCGATCTTCCTTTTGACAACGCTCTGCAAGAGCCTCCCCGAACTGGTCTCGAAACCATCTCAGAGATGCACCTGCCGCGTTGGTCGCTTCCACACTCAACCACTGACCTTCCACAGCATGTCGGCAATTCATCAAACGGTCGTCGAATACCGGGGTTTCCGTGGTAAAGCAGGCCCGTCCACAGGTACCTATGGCAAGGAACGAGTCTCCGGGCAGGATCGCTCCAGCACCGATTGCCGCCGATACAGTGTCCATGGAGCCAGCGATAACCGGCGTGCCCTCTCTCAGCCCACATTGTTCCGCAGCCCATGACGTAACATGCCCCACAATATCCGAAGCATTATAAGGTGTTGGTAATTTCTCAATCGGCACCCCGGTATCTCTTGCTAGACCTTCGTCCCATTCACCGGTGCGAATATTAGAGAGGAGAGTGAAGCCCATACGCGAGGTGTTAATGGAGAATTCTCCGGTCAGCTTATTGATGATAAAGCCGCTGGGAACGACAAATTTATGGGTCTTCTCGATGATGTCTGGGCGGTTTTTTAGATACCAAAGCAGAGTTGGCAGGGCGAACGTGCCCCGGGCAATGCGGTTGCCGGTAATTTCGTAGATGCGGTCCCGACCGATGGTGTCTTCAAGCCATTGCACTTCGCTTGCCGAGCGCTGATCAAGCTGGAGGATCGCGTTGTAAAGATTGTTGCCTTCCCGATCGAGAGGAATAAAAGAATTGGTGCAACTGACGCCAATACCGGCGACCTCAAAAGGGTTAACCTCTCCGCGATCAATGCAGAGTTTGACATTGCGGACGACACTGGCCCACCAGACATTCGGGTCTTCTTCAACCCATCCCTCGCGAGGATGGATCATTGGATATTCTTGATATTCGCTTGCAACGAGATTGCATTCCAGATCGTAGAAGCTGCATTTGGTTCCGGTGGTTCCAATATCGATACCGAGCACAATGGGGCGGTTCATTTGCGTGACCATCTTATTTTTCTTTCCTGTTGTTTTGGTTGTCACAGATGATCAGTACTTGCCGGTCAAATCTTCCTGCTGGTCTCTGGTCAGGGGTTTACCCGCCCCGCCTAGAGTAAAGTGTAGGTGAGCGTTCTCCTCGATTTCTTCCACTAGGTTAAAGGCCTGATCCATGGTTGCACCGACGGTGAGCAGACCATGATTTTCCAACAGAAGGGAATTGCGATTCGCCATGATTGCGATGATGCTGTCGGCGAGTTCGGTCGAGCCTGCACGATAATAGGGCACGACGGGCAGCGCACCCACACGCACCGAATAGCCCGGCGTATAGACCGGCATGGCGCAGGTGGCGTCAAGCTCCTTCAGGCAAGCAATGGCGACGGCATATGGGCTATGAACATGAATGACCGCATTGACGTCGGCACGTTCATAGCAATTCATGTGCATTCGCCACTCTTTTGAAGGTTTCCCTTTGCCGATGATTGAGCCATCCATGGCGATGGACACAAGATCCGCTTCTTCAAGTTTGCCAAGACTGATTCCCGAAGGGGTTATGACAATCCTGTCACCAAGGCGAATGCTCGCATTGCCTCCTGATCCGGGTACGAAGTCGTGGTCATATATCTTGTGGCACAGGGCGATAAAGTCAGACAGAGTTTTAGACGCTTCCATTTTGGATTCCTTGACGCCCGGCAGCTGTCGGCGCGCAATTTCCATTGGCTCGCGCGTAGTCCCGACGGCTGGGCGGTTGTCTAATATCTTGTTTATTTCAAAATGCTCGGCAGCCAGGTGGTCATGGCTGGTATATAGGTCGTGCACATAAGGATGACGGCCCCAACGAGGAACAGGCTGGCGCAGTAGCGCAGGGTGAGCTCCAACCTCCCTTCAGCGATGTTGTTCCCTAGCAATGCGCATAGACCAACTGGTGGGGTAATCAATCCAAGGCAAAGGTTGAAGCACATCACAACACCAAACTGGACGACGCTGAGGCCACAGGCCATGGCAATAGGCAGCAGAATGGGGGTGAAGATCACAACAGCCACGTTTGCTTCCATGAACATGCCGACAATAAGGAGGAAGACGTTGAGCAGCAATAGTAGCAAAACGGGCTGATCGGTCACGGAAAGCAGATTGGATGCGATGGCTTCAGGGACACGCCCCATGGCCAACACCCAGCTGGATGTCTTGGAACAGCCAACCAGAAACAGCATGATCGTTGAGACAATGCAGCTGTCATAGAAAATCCTGTTGATGCTTTTGAGGGTCAGATTGCGATAGACAAAGATGCCGATGATGAAGGCATAGACTGCAGACACGGCCGCAGCTTCTGTGGGAGTGAAGACACCACCAAAGATACCACCCAAAATAATGACCGGCATCAACAGAGCCCAGAAGCTGCGCTTCGTTTCACGGCAGACTTCCTTATGGTCCAGTTTTTTGCCGACAGGCAGATTAAGACTGCGGGCCTTGTAATAAGTGTAGCCCAGAAACCCTAGAACAAGCATGATACCGGGAATGACTGCCGCCATGAACAGCTCGCGAATGGATGTCTGCACCGAGTTGCCATAGACGATCAGAATGATGCTCGGTGGGATAAGAGGGCCGACGGTGGAAGCACTGGCAGCAATGGCCGCAGATAATTCAGGCGGGTAACCTTCCTTTTTCATGGCTGGGATGGTGATGCCGCCGATGGCTGTTACCGTTGCCGTGCCTGAGCCGGAAATAGCTGCGAAAATCGCAGAAGCGATAACCGTGACGATGCCCAGACTGCCGCGCATCCATCCCATCGTCGCCTTGGTGAAACTCAGAATGCGGTCGGTAATGCCACCTCCCGTCATCAGGTTGCCAGCGAGCACAAAGAAGGGGATTGCCAACATGGGAAAGGAGTCCATGCCTGCGAGGATCTTCTGGGGAACAACGATCAGATTATAGTTCCCCACGAGAATGGAAGCCATAGACGCAATACCGATTGCGAAGGCGACGGGCATGCCCATCAGCACAAGCACAATCAGGCCGACGAGAAGAACGGTTCCGATACCCATGGCTATTCCCCCCCCAGAGCTGGTGAATTGGCATCAGAAGGCAGCAAGTAATCTCTCAGAATGATCTGGACCGTAAACAGCAGCATCAGCGCTGCTCCGATCGGAATACTCAGATACATGAAGGACATTGGGATATGCAGTCCGGCTGAAATCTGGTGCGTGGTTTTCATTGAAATGGCAATGCCATATTTGATCAGCGTCAAGAGGAAACCGACAATCAGAACATAGTTGATGAAGCCGATCAGCTTCTGGCCTCGCTTAGGCAACATGTTGACCACGAAATCGATCCTGATGTGCTGAAAGCGCCTGAGTGCACTGGCGGCTCCAAGCAAAACGACCCAGATGAAGGCATAACGGGCGAATTCTTCCGCCCAAATGTTGGAACTGTTGAAGACGTAGCGCAGCACGACCTGATAGAAGATCACAACGGTCATCATCATGAGGCACACGATGATGATGAAATTGATGATTTTCTCGATCGCACCACAGACCCACTCTAAAATACGCATGGTTTTCTCCGCAGGTCTTGGCGGCTTTGGCCGCCCTGCAGTGGGGTAGGTTAGACATGACTGACCCGTCGGGTGCCAGCTTGGAATTCTGACACCCGTTGGTCATTCATTTGGCTCTAGCGAGTGCTGATTATTGGACGGCTTTGATCTTATCGACCCATTCCGTCAATTGTGGGAAGTTGTTCTTGACGACATCTTTTGTTGCTTCCCGGAAGCCGTCGAGTTCAGGTTTGACGATTTCTGCTCCTGCATCTTTCCATTTCTGCAGATAACCGTCTTCATTGTCCGTGATCAGACCACTGGTGTAGTGGCCAGCCTCATTACCGGCTTCGACAATGGCAGTCTGAACATCTTCAGGCAGGCTGTTAAAATAGTTTTGGTCCATCATGAAGACGTCTGCGCTCCAACGATGGTCCGTCTTGATGAGAAATTTGCAGATGTCAGCAAGACCGAAATTGTATGAAAGAATTGGAGGGTTTTCCTGTGCTTCCACAGTACCCTGCTGAATACCGGTAAGCACTTCTGTCATGGCCATCGGAGTAGGAGTGGCCCCCAGAGCCTGCCATGTCTTGACACTCATATCATCAGCCGGCACGCGGATCTTGAGACCCTTGACGCCTTCTACATCGGTAAATTTCTTCGTTGACGTGGTCACGCGAACGCCGCGATAGGATGGGCCAAACAGCTTCATGCCAGCCTGATCACCGGCTTCCTTGAGCAGATCTGCACCAAGCTCACCTTCCCAGACCTTATCAAAATGGGCCCGATCACGGAACATGAAGGGGACAAGATCAAGCAAGGAAAGGTCTGTGTAAGATGGCAATGTACCGAAGCCTTCAATAACGACTTCATTGGTGCCCAACTGCAAGCCTTCGATGATCTCGCGCACATTGCCAAGCACGCCAGCACCATAGATTTCAACCTTGACCTGACCATTGGTCTTCTGCTCGACAAGTTCCTTGAACTTCTCGGCATCTTTTTGTTTTGGATCAGTATTTGCGTTGATATGAGCCAGACGCAGAACGATTTGGTCTGCGGCCAGAGCGGATGTACTAGCCATCATTCCTCCAGCTGCCGCAAAAGCAGCACCGGCCAGCAACGTCAGCACCCAATTTGTTTTTTTCATGATTTCCTCCATAGGGTTAAACGCAAATCTGTCTCGGGTACGAGGCGGGGTCCTGACCATGCAAGCACGGAACAGGCTCAGTCGAGACGTATCCAGGGCAGAAAGTCAGGAGATTTTTTGAGACGGTTCTCCCAATCCGTCGAGGTGGCACTCTGCCAGCCTCTTGATTTGTTCGATGCGAAGTTGAGCCTCCTCATCGACATTGTAGTCTTCGCAGGCATGCAACACATGCCAGGCGATGGCTTTGACAAATCTGGCTTTATCGAACGCCTTGAGGGCATCAATGATCGCACGATGTTCAACCAGATTATTCTCGAAAATGGGCCGCTTCAGCGGCTTGTGTTCATTGTGCAGATACGCAAAGAAAGTGAATTCATTGGTGTTGAGGCCATTATAGACGCTCACCAGAGTCTGGTTCTTTGCTGCGGTCATGTATCGACGGTGAAAGCGGGTTTCATTTGAGACCCATGCCTCATAGTCAATGTTGCTATCGTCACTGATTGCCTCCTCCATGGCAGTCAGACAGGCTTCCAGATCAGCCACCAATGTGTCGTCTTCTTTGGCCGAGCGAATGATCTCTCCGGCATAAAAGAGCTCGCACATCAGCCGCACACCCAAGCGTTCGACCAGTTCGTTGTTGGTGAAGCTCTTGACCACCATGCTCTTATTGGGAATTGCCTCAACCAGTTCCTCGGCGACCAGACGATTCAGCGCGTCCTTGACTGGTGTATGGCTCACACCCAGCACTTCCGACAGTTCCCTCACAACCAGTTTCTCTCCGGGCAGATAATCTCCGGCGAAAATCATCGAGCGGATTTGTTTGGCGACCAGATCCACCAGCGATGTGTTGATGAACCGCGTGAGGTCGGATTTACGGGCGTTGCGCCTTTTAGGCATTCCGGTCTTGGAGGCTTTCATTCAGATGTCTTCCTTTGAGTGGCTTTGAGCTGCAGCGTTCATTTTTACTCAAAAATATTTAGGTAAATATTGGCTAAGTCCATGATTATGTCAACAAATTTGTTTTTGCTTCAGTCATAGATAGATCGAATTCTGAAGGGGCTTTGCAATGAGCGATCAAAAATAATTAGTATATTCAGATATTTGATCTGCTTTTTAAATTTGGAGATCCGAACTTTCCCTTAAGCCCATTTGTGCACTCAAATATGGGTCGAATGCGCTTGCATATCGCTGAAAGAAGACCTTCGGTGAACGGATGAGACTCAAATTCTGTGGTCAGAGGGCTGAACACTGGCCCGTTTGCGATGCAAATTCTTCGCGTCATCCTTATGCTCAACTGAGGACGAAAGAAATGACAAGGCATTGCCCTTCTCTCCCATTCTCGACGTGCTGCCGCATAGTGCAAGGGGCACTTGCCAATGGAGCCATGCGGCCACGACTGATAGGACAGGACTCGTAACGGCAATTTTCAGCGTTAGCAAAACTGGCACACGAGCAATGAGGCCCGCGTGCCAGAAGTATTTTTTATCGCTATTTCTTGCTGACTGCTTTGAAATTGTAGAAGAAGCCTGAAGGGTGGACCTTATAGCCCTCAATTCGGTTGTTTGAGGCCGCCACATAGATCTTGTGCACCAGAGGGATGATCGGCGCATCGTCCTGCAGGATTTGCTGCGCCTTGATATAGACGTCCTTGGCTTCAGGTCCCACGTCCAGACCGCGCCCTTTATCCACCAGCGCATCGAACTCCGGATTGGCCCAGTTCTGATAGTTGAGGCCGGCTTTGGAGTGGAATTGGGATTTCAGATGCAAATCCGGATGACCAGTCATTTCAGGCGTCCAGAAGACAACTGAGACATCATAGGCGCCCTGCTTGACCTTATCGAGCATGCCTGCCCAAGTGAACATTTCGATTTTGGACTTGATGCCATTTTGTGCCAGCAAAGCGGCCATCGTCTCGGTAATCACGGACATTTCGGCACGACTGGAGTAGCTGACGATGCGCAACTCAAGCGGCGTTCCGTTCTTGGACCAAACGCCATCAACCTTCTCATAGCCCGCTTCGGTCAGCAAAGTGGCAGCCGCCTCGGGGTCAAATCTGTAGCTGGAAACCTTGTCCGAAGACCATGGAAATGCGTCCGGGAAGAATTTCCAGGCAGGCTTGCCGATATTGTCGAGAGCACCTTTGACCAACAGATCACGATCAACAAGCAGGTTCAGGGCCTGACGGACCTTGCTGTCATTCAACGGGCTCATCTCACCTGCATTGAAGGCACCATAATAAAGACCTGCACTTGGCGCCTTGTAGACCTTGAAATTTTCATCGGCTTCCATTCTTTGAACATCGGATGGCAACAGATGTACGACGAAATCCACTTCGCCCGTCTCCAACGCAAGGGCACGCGCATTGTGATCTGGAATGTAGCGATAGATGATCTTGTCCAGAGCCGGGGCGTCACCCCAATAGCCATCGAACCGCTCGACCACGGTCCGGTCCTGCTTCTTATAGTCGACAAACTTCCACGGACCAGTACCGACCGGTTTGACAAACTCGCCCTTTTCATCGAAGGACGCACGGGCATAGATAACCGTGATTGCATCGGTCAATTGGTTAGGCAAAGCTGCAAAGGGTGCATTGGTTTCGATGGCGAGTTCTGTATCTGATACAGCTTTGATATCCTTGATATTCAAGAGATCCGAAGCGTAAGGCAGAAGAGCAATCACGCGTTCCAGCGAGTATTTTGCAGCGGCTGCGTTGAAGTCGGTGCCATCATGGAATTTGACGCCTTCACGCAGCGTGAAATGCCAGCTCGTTGGCGTCTCTCTTTTCCAGGAAGTGGCGAGACCGGGAATGAGCTTCATGTCAAAGTCGAGTTTGACCAGGGTGTCAAGGATCTCGCTCTCATTAAAGAAGCGGCTTCTGCGTGGCTTCATGGAAAGCGGCAAGGCTTCCCACATGGTCGCGACAGTGAGGGTGTTATCACCCTCGTCAGCGTGACTGGCCGACAGCGGCGTCGCCAATGCTGCAACGGCAAGCAAAGCTGTCGCCACGCCTTTAAACAATGACCTGAGTTTCATTCAAGATCTCCGTGATTTGAGTGGATTGGTATGTGTCCCCCGCAGACGGTCGCCAAAGGTGTCTCCGAATAGATTGATCGCCATGACGAGAGCCATGATGGCCAGCCCGGGGGCAAGAACGAGGTGAGGGTGGGATCTCAGATGAGATCGGGATTCAGCAATCATACGGCCCCATTCCGCTGTGCCGGGCTCGACGCCAAGTCCAAGAAAGCTGAGGCCTGCGAAAGAGAGAATGGCCCATGACATGGAAAAGGCCGTGATGGTAAGAAGCGGCCCGGCGATATTGGGCAATAGATGGTGCCTGATGATCCGAAAGCGCCCGGCCCCTAGGCTTTCGGCTGCCTGGATGTAAGTCTTGGCCTTTTCCACCATCACCATGTTGCGCACCAGTCGGGCATATTCGGTCCAGTGCACCGAGATGAGCGCGACAATGACCGCCCACAAGCCAAGCCCCAGAACGCCTGCAATGACCATGGTGATTGCGAGCGCGGGGAGCACCGACATGCCTTCGCACAGGCGCATGACGAACTTGTCCAGCAAGCCTCCCAAGTAGCCGGAAAGAGCACCGATGAGCGTTCCGATGCCGCCAGCAAACAGGACGACAAGCAAGGCGCTGCCAACAGTAATGCGGGCCCCATACAGAAGGCGTGAAAAGACATCGCGTCCCATCTGATCAGTCCCGAGCCAATGGCTGGGTGACGGACTGGCAAGTCTGTTCAGAATATCAATCGCTTGGGGATCGTAAGGTGCGAAAAATGGAATCCCGATACACAGGAGAACCACGACAAGAAATACCAGCCTCTTTAGAGGCATTCGTCTCCAATGAGAGCGGGCACGCAATTGATTGTCCGGAGTTCTTCGGAGCATCTATATGGCTCCTCGCACTCTGGGATCAATCAGCGTGATCAGATAGTCGACCACCAGATTGATAACGACATATCCGGACGCGATCACAAGAAAGCACATCTGGATGAGCGGATAGTCTCTGTTGAACAGGGATTCAACCAGCAGACTGCCGATTCCGGGCCAGGCAAAAATGGTTTCGACCACAATCATGCCATCGAAAATCTTGGCAAACTGTAGCCCGGTCAGCGTCAGCGTTGATGGCAAGATATTCGGCGCCACGTGGCTCAAGAGAATGCGAAGCCGTCCCATTCCCTTGGCATTTGCTGTGCGGACATAATCCTGCGACAGCTCGTCGAGCAGGCGCGCGCGGACAAAGCGCGCAATGACACCGGTAACCGACGTTGCAATAACCAATGCAGGAAGAACCACGTGAGCCAGCGTGCCATGGCCGGAACTTGGCAAAAGATCGAGGAAAAGCGAGAAGAACAACGCCATCAAAAGCGCCAGCCAGAAATTGGGAATGGACATGCCCACCACACTCAAAGCGGTCAAGGCTCTGTCGATCCATCCACCGGTATGAGTGGCGCAGAAAAAGCCGATTGGAATGGCTAGTATCAAAGCAGTTGCCAGTGATGTGACACCAAGAAATAGCGAGCGGCTGATACGAAGGGCCATGTCGCTCGAAACAGCCTCGCCTGTAATGAACGATTGCCCAAGGTCACCACCCAGCGCATCTGTCAGCCAGTGCCAATATTGCAGTGGCATAGGATCATTGAAGCCATTGTCTTGCGCAAATTGCGCGACAGTGGTCGGGTCTGGCAGGGTTCCATCCATCTGGGCAAGGAGCAGCACCTCTGCGAAATCTCCCGGAAGCAGCCGTAGCAAGGCAAACCCGACGATAGAGATTACAAACAATAGGATCACAGCCTGAACGAGGCGCTGGAAAAGTTGGATCGCCATAAGACATATTGGTTCTGGAGACAAATGAGTGAATTATTCTTGAGTTTTATACTCATATTTAATTCGCTTTGTCCAGATCCGCTTCTAACCTTCCGAAAGCCAGGTGAGGAACCTGTCCAGAAATACCGTTGTCGCAGGCATGAAATGACAGCCATGATGATAGAATGGATCAAGTGTGGTCACGATCAGGGTTCCGGGGGCGTAACTGGATACATCTTCAAACATCAGGCATCCGCCATTCTGCGTGGCGATCAAACTTTGCTGGTTCTTGGTCAGAGGATCCAATGTTCCGTGCAGATGCCAAGTCGCGGCCTCCTTGGTGACATGGGCCGACATGGGATGATTGGTGTCCACGATCCGCACACCAAGATCGGCCCCTTTCTCAAGCCACCACCAGAAATTCGTTTCCATCCCTGTGAAATTGATGTCCGGCAACCACCGATCCGGGAAGGTTTCCCCCATCACGACCAGCCTGCCTCCGGCTTTCATGTAACTTTGAAACTGCTCCGATAGGGGAGCGAGATGAAACGCGTTCGTTCTGCATGGAATGATGAGCGTTTCGAACTGCGTCAGATCGGTAAGAGGAACATCCCTGATATAGATGACCTCATCGAAGAAGCGTGCAAACGGCTCACACCGCAAGGATTGATGGTGATAAGAGAATCCACCATCAATCGCTGCGATGGATTTCTTCTGGGGGGCTTGCTCGATAGTCATCATCGAAAAATCCTTCTCAAAGGGCCAGTCACACAGCTAAGATCGTATCTTTCAGGCTTGAGCTTTCGCTCAGCCAGTCGAAGAAGCGTTGAACGTAAGACAGATTTTCCGGAGAACCGATCATCAGAAACCCCCAGATATCATTACCGGCATGAACGAAAATGCGCCCACCACTCTCGCGCTCGACAATCCAGTCAAGCGGCCAATGGTCCGCACCGATGCTGTTGATGACAAAGGCTCCCTCAGGAGGTGGATTCATCCCGCGGCCATAAAAACCAGATACGCCTTTTCTGAATGACAACAGCTCACCGGTGATGCCGTCAAACGCAGGATGATCCGCTTCGCGATGAACGATAAGATCGTTTCTTCCGCGCTTTGGCAGCGGCTGAAAGCGGGTGAGTTCTGGCAGGAAAGGCTGCACCACATGGCCGTTGAACAGGACCGTCCCACCGCATGCCAGATAGCTTTCGAACTTGTCCTTCAACTCCATCAGATGAATCTGATCTGCATGGATAGTCAGAATGACCGCGTCATAGACAGCCCAGTTCAGACGATCAATTTCATATTGTTGCAGAACATCGACCCGATGACGATCCAGGCGGGGCGGAAGGGCAGCCAATCCCACAGCAGTATTGTCGACGAACAGAAAACGTCCTTGTGATTTTGCCATTGGCTCTCTTTCGCAAGTGCGTTGAAATGAAATATTTTATCTTGAGTTCTTTACTCATATTATTTATCGATATTCTTGTATAAAAAACTCAAATTTTGTCAACAGCGATATGGGAAAACACTCAAAATGAAAAATCCGTACGGCATTGGAGAACGTCACGCACCGACAGTGGATCTGAGAGAAGGCGATTGCCCTCTTTCTTTTACGCGGGAAGATTTTATCCGCTATGCCGGACCGGATCAGATCATCGCCACGGCTCTTATGTTTCAGATGCTCAAAAAGGCTTCTGCCGAATTGGCCAATGACGGTTTGATCGAAAGAAACGCACTTAAGGTGCAAGTTGGTTTCCCCGGCCCCGGAGTCACTGATATCATTGAGCTTGTTCTTCGCGGCAGCACACGCAACGCCGACAATATAACGATAAAAACGGAAGGCCTCCCCAAACAGGCCCCAGAAGCTCTGATCGGACGCTTCTACTATGAATTTGAGTATGAAGGAAAACGGATTGCCCTATGGCCGGTGGATGGCTATTTCACAGAAGAATTTCGCAATATGGTGCGAGGGTTCCAGCCGCGCAAAGGTGATGACGCTGAACAAAGTGCCTATCAATCTTTCAAACAGGACTTGATTTCGAGACTTATGGCTACGGCTCCTGACGATCTATTCAATCTGAAAATCCTTAGCCAATAGATTTGCACTATGGGATGCCCCTCCTGAATCAATGAGATTGGATCAGGGGACCGTTGAAGCAGAAGAAGCATTTACCAGAATTCAAAACCAAAGTTGCGTTTGAAGCTTTGAAAGGCGAGCTTATATGAGCTGGCCTTTTCTTTTGATGAATTGGCAGCTTAGCAATCCTCCAATTTTAAAGCCAAGGCTACATTCCCCGCATTTTCCCCAATTTTTCATATATTCCAGATCTTATAAACTTGCAAATATCAAAAATATAATGCTCTTATGCCATTGCAAGTCATTCGCAATTAGAAAGAGTCCCTCTAGGCCGGAGCCCTCAATGCCCCTTTCAAAACGACATGTCTTACGCCCATTGCTGCCCGCCCTTGTGGCTATTGCCTTTTGCTCGGGCGCAACAATCACGGCCAATTCAGCCGAGAAAATGAAGGTGGTCACCACCTTTACCATTCTGGCAGACATGGCTTCGAATGTTGCCGGGGACGCAGCTGATATCGTGTCGATCACCAAACCGGGAGCTGAAATTCACGGCTATGAGCCAACGCCACAGGATATTGTGCGGGCCTATGATGCAGACTTGATCCTGTGGAATGGTCTCAATCTGGAACGCTGGTTCGAACAGTTTGTCGGCCAGTTGGGAGATGTTCCCTCGGCGACCCTGACAGATGGCATAGACCCTATTTCCATTGCCGCAGGCGAATATGAAGGCAAGCCAAACCCGCATGCATGGATGGGTCTCGATAATGCGTTGATCTATATCGACAATATATCAAAAGCCCTTTCAGGCCATGATCCGGAAAACGCAGCCACTTACGCCAGCAATGCCGCTACCTACAAGGATCAGTTGCGCGGCACTCTTGAACCGCTGCGCGAGATGATAACCAAAATCCCTGATGAGAAACGCTGGCTGGTTACCTGCGAAGGCGCGTTTAGTTATCTGGCGCGCGATTTTCATATGAAGGAGCTGTATCTCTGGCCCATGAATGCCGATCAGATCGGCACGCCAAAGCAGGTCAAATCCGTCATTGACGGGGTGAAAGAACATGAGATCCCTGTGATTTTTTGCGAAAGCACCGTCAACACGGCACCGGCCAAGCAGGTAGCACGCGAAACCGGCAGTCGCTATGGCGGAGAGCTTTATGTCGATTCATTAAGCGAAGCCAGCGGGCCCGTACCGACCTATCTCGACCTTCTCACGGTAACATCCAGCACCGTTGCTAAAGGGCTCCTGAACTGACATGGCTTTCGACACTCAGGACCTCACCACATCAAGCCCCCTTGAGGGGGACGGCATCACGGCAAGTGGCGTCACGGTAACCTATCGCAACGGACACACTGCGCTGCATGATGCATCCTTTGAAACGCCGAAGGGCACTATCACTGCATTGGTGGGGGTGAATGGATCGGGCAAGTCCACCTTGTTCAAAGCCATCATGGGTTTTGTGCCGGTGGCTGCGGGCACGATTTCCCTTTGGGGGCTTCCCATCAAGCAGGCGTTGAAGTGCAATCTTGTTGCCTATGTGCCGCAGGCTGAAGAGGTAGACTGGGCCTTCCCCGTATTGGTGGAAGATGTTGTGATGATGGGACGCTATGGCCATATGGGCTTTCTGCGCCGCCCCAAAAAGGCAGACCATGACGCGGTGAATGAAGCACTTGATCGGGTCAATATGCAGGACTTTCGCAAGCGACAGATTGGCGAGCTCTCGGGCGGGCAGCGCAAGCGCGTGTTTCTGGCTAGAGCACTGGCGCAGAATGGCATGGTGATCCTGCTCGATGAGCCTTTTACCGGCGTTGATGTCAAAACAGAAGACCAGATCATCGCCCTGTTGCGCTCTTTGCGCGAAGAAGGACGCGTGATGCTGGTCTCAACTCACAATCTGGGTTCGGTGCCGGAATTCTGCGACCGCACAGTCCTGGTCAAGGGCACGGTGCTGGGATATGGCCCGACAGAGACCACCTTCACCCGATCCAATCTGGAACAAGCTTTTGGCGGCGTGCTGCGTCACTTCACCTTGGGGGGAGAGAATCTGCATGAGGATGCCGCTTCAGACCAACGCAAAGTGACCATCCTCTCCGATGACGAACGCCCGCTTGTGCAATATGGCCAGAAAACCATGGTGCATGAGGAGGATGAGACATGATGGCGATCCTGCTCGAACCCTTCGGATACAGCTATATGACCAACGCCATGTGGGTCTCGGCGCTGGTCGGGTGCGTCTGTGCTTTTCTCTCGGCCTTTCTCATGCTCAAGGGTTGGTCGCTGATCGGGGATGCCCTGTCCCATTCGGTGGTGCCCGGTGTGGCAGGCGCCTATATGCTCGGGCTACCTTTTGCGCTCGGGGCCTTCATTGCAGGTGGCCTTGCGGCAGGCAGCATGCTTTTTCTGTCAGAGCGCTCAGGGCTCAAGATCGATGTGATCATTGGGCTAATTTTCACGTCCTTCTTCGGGCTCGGCCTGTTCATGGTGTCCATCAACCCTATGGCCATCAGCATTCAAACCATCACCATGGGCAACATTCTAGCCATCACACCAGAAGATACCCTGCAGCTCGCGCTAATCGGCATCATCTCGCTCATCATCCTGACGGCCAAATGGAAAGACCTTATGGTCACCTTCTTTGATGAAAGCCACGCCCGCACCATCGGCCTCAATCCGCCATTGCTTAAGGCGATCTTCTTTGTGCTGCTGTCTGCCTCGGTCGTGGCCGCGATGCAGACAGTGGGAGCTTTCCTCGTGATCGCCATGGTCGTTACCCCCGGCGCAACAGCCTATCTGTTCTGCGACCGATTCCCACGGCTTATCATCACCGCAATCGTCATTGGAGCCCTGACCGGATTTTTCGGCGCCTATATCAGCTATTTTCTGGATGGCGCCACGGGTGGTGTGATCGTTACCCTGCAAACGCTGCTTTTCCTGATCGCTTTTCTGCTGGCGCCGAAGCACGGATTGCTGGCAGCCAAACGCAAGGCCAGAGAGGCTGTTGCAAGGCATGATGAACCACTGGCTGCAGAGCGGAAGGACGCGTGACATGACCCTTGATGCCCTGCTCCTCCCCTTCCAGTTCGGCTTCATGCAGAATGCCTTTCTGATTGCGATCATTGTTTCCGTGCCGACGGCGCTCCTTTCCTGCTTTCTGGTGCTCAAGGGCTGGGCTTTGATGGGGGATTCCGTCAGCCATGCCATTCTGCCCGGCATCGTTCTGGCCTATATCTTCGGCTTTCCACTACTGATTGGCGCCTTTGCAGCCGGTATGGTCTGCGCGCTCTCGACCGGCTATCTGTCAGCCAACAGCCGCATCAAGCATGATACGGTCATGGGCGTTGTCTTCTCGGGCATGTTTGCAGTAGGTATCGTTCTTTATGTTTCAATCCACACAAATGTACATCTCGACCATGTTCTGTTCGGCAATATGCTCGGCGTCGATAACAGCGAATTGCTCAATGCCGGTGTCATTTCCCTGATCGTAGCTGCGAGCTTGCTCCTCAAATGGAAAGACCTGTTGCTCCATAGTTTCGATCCGGCACAAGCCCGGGTTTCAGGGCTCTCGGTCAATCTGTTGCATTATGGCTTGCTGACCCTGCTCTCACTCACCATCGTTGCCACGCTTTCAGCAGCCGGCCTCATTCTGGCCATTGGCTTGCTCATAGCACCGGGAGCCATTGCCTTTCTGCTAGTGCGTAAATTCAGCACGATGCTTTGGGTGTCTGTTGCTGTTTGTATGGTCTCGATGCTTGCAGGCACCTATCTGTGCTTCTTTCTTGATAGCGCCCCGGCACCAACCATCATCCTCATTCTGACGGCTCTGTTTCTGGCCGCCTTTGTCCGCAAGGCCATACTCGTCAAAGCCACCTCACAACAAGCATTCGCCGAACAGCAAAAGAGCGAAGCATAGAGCACTTCTTGCGCTCCGGCTTGCCCGTGCAGCCTACGAACAGGTTGTGCAGATACCTTGATCTGAATATGAACACCATTGATGCAGGCAGGATGACGAGAAATACCTCGACCACCCCGGCACGGTTACACTTGCGCGATATTGACCACGATAAAAATCGATGTTCTTGCTAGCTTTGCCATCTGCATAGAGACACCCATTTTGAAACACGTTTCGTGTCAAAACTTGTAGCATGCAACGCAAAACGCACTAAGCTTAATGATATCAGAAAAATGGCGGAGAGAGAGGGATTCGAACCCTCGGAACGCTTGCGCGATCAACGGTTTTCGAGACCGCCCCGTTCGACCACTCCGGCACCTCTCCGCAACACTTTTCGAGCATTGTGTGGTCCAATATGGCTCAAAAAGGTGGCCGGACCATACACATCCATTCGGCCAAGCTCAAGACTCCAAACGAAAAAATCCCCACTCACGCACAAGAGACCTTTGATGGATCGCAGGATGCCTTTGCGTTTCCCTGAGTTTCGCCCCTATTTGGCCAAGCAGAACGAACTCAACTTAAAGCCAGGAGAACCCCAGCATCACTATAAGAACAAGCTGGGCCAGTATAGCAAGAATAAAGAAGTAACTGCGCAAACTGGGATTCTTGCGCGTCGCCACAAGATAATAAGTGATCATATGTGCCAACCGACCACCAACATAGATCCAGCTCAACAGTGCAAGCCAAAAGGCATCAAAGCCCGTCATGGCAGCGAGGATGATGAGGCCGATCATAAAAGGCACATTCTCAATGGAATTCATGAAAGTGCGATGGCTTCTGAAAACGAAGGATTCAGGCCCTAATGACTCATCGACGACGCCGGGCAAATAGGATTTCTGTGCTCGATGCGCCACGGCCGCCACCAGCGATTGCACGAAGACCATCACCAACAAGGCGTAAACAGCCACGAATGCCCCACCGTAGCTGGTGAAGGCAGAAAATCCTTCTGTCATGACAAAGCATTCCTTTCCAAACGACATTTATAATATGATCAACCATGTGGGATCCCGCTCGGTAGCCTTCAAGGCCAGATTTAAAGCCCCTCCTAACAAGGCAAAAACCGCAGCTTTTTCTTGACTCTGATGCCTTTCCAAGTATATTGCCCGAGAACTCAAGGCGTGGACACGAATCCGCGCCCTTTTGCTTGTCTGATTTTAAATCAACAACTCTTTGATTTTATTAGCCAAACAAGCTTCCTATTAACTGACTGAAAAAAGACAGACCCGCCGATTGGAAAATCCCGGAGCCTGGACTGAACGGAGAAAAAAATGTTCGCAGTCATCAAAACCGGCGGTAAACAGTACACTGTTTCCCCCGAAGATGTAATCAAGGTCGAAAAGCTCGAAGGCGAAGCTGGCGAAACCGTTGTTTTTGACAGCGTTCTGCTGGTTGGCGGCGAAGGCGAAGCTGAAGTTGGCGCTCCTCTGGTTGATGGCGCTTCCGTAGCAGCTGAGATTGTTGATCAGGGCCGTGGCCGCAAGATCATCATCTTCAAGAAACGTCGTCGTCAGAACTCGCGTCGCCGCAATGGCCATCGCCAGTATTTCACCACCGTCAAGATCTCCGAGATCCTGACCGGCGGTAAAGCACCTGCGAAAGCAGCCAAGAAAGCAACCCCAGCCAAAGCTGAAGCCGCTCCGGCAGCAGCTGCGCCTGTTGCCGCTGCTCCAGAAGGCGAAAAAGACGACCTGAAGAAACTGAAAGGTCTCGGCAAGGTCATGGAAGGCAAGCTGAATGATCTGGGTATCACCACATACGCTCAGATTGCTGCCTTCACTGCTGAAGACATCGAAAAAGCCGAAGAAGCCCTGAGTGCAAAAGGCCGCTTCGAACGTGATAACTGGATCGAGCAGGCCGCTGCTCTTGCAGCCGAGAAATAAGATAGAGACCAGGAGACACCAAAATGGCACATAAAAAAGCAGGTGGTTCATCCCGTAACGGTCGCGATACAGCCGGCCGTCGTCTGGGCGTGAAAAAGTTTGGCGGTGAAACTGTCATCGCAGGCAACATTATTATTCGTCAGCGCGGCACCAAGTGGCATCCGGGCAACAATGTCGGTATGGGCAAAGATCACACCATTTTTGCGACCACCGAAGGCAACGTAGAGTTCAAGACCAAGTCTAATGGCCGAACTTACGTGTCCGTGAACCCGATGGCGGAAGCGGCTGAATAACACTGGCATGAACATAATACGATTTGCCGGTGTCCCAGACCCCGGCAAATCGAAAAGCCTCCCTCCTGAAAAGGGCTAAAGAGGCAAAAGATTTAAAGGGGAGATGGGACACCATCTTCCCTTTTTCTTTTGACCTTACCCAAGCCCTTAGGAGGGACAAAATGTTGGAAATAGACGAAAGCTTAAAGCAGACCGAACCTGACTGTAGAGAGGGTTCGGAAAGCAAACCTTTCCTGTTGCGCCACCCAGCTCGCACAGATCTGGAAGTGCTGGTCGCTCTGGCAAATACTCCGGCCATGACCAAGAACCTTTGCAGCAACTGGCTGCCGATTTCCGCCAAAGGGGCGGACTCATGGTTCCTCAATCAGACGGAAAAGACAGACCCGACGGAATTTCCTTTCATCATTACCGATATGAAAGGCGTCATGATCGGCGTGATTTGCCTGCTTCTCGAAGAGAACCGAAAGCAGGCTGAAATCAGCGTGATCATCAACCGCGACCAATGGCAGCACGGCTATGCCACACGAGCCATTCAGGCTGTGGCAGACTTTGCATTTTCGAGCCCGAACATCAACCAACCAACCCTCGAGGCGCTGATGGCGCAATGCAGGGTTTCATGCGGCAGCTCCCGACGTGTTGTCGAGAAATGCGGCTTTCAATATAGCGGCACCGGTATGGCGCATTCCCAGCACTATAACGGCATGATCCCTATCGACCGCTATCGCCTCGACAGAGGAGTCTGGTACGCCCTGCGGAACTGGTCTGGCATGGGCCAGTCAAACGCATGGTCCTTCGGCCCCAACAGCGGGCCAAAAACCTATAGCCTGAAAGGAGCAGCATGATGAGAATCCCTGATCTGGCGAGTGACCGGCTTGTCTTGCGCCCTCTGCGCCCAAGCGATGCACCAGACCTTGTAAAATATTGTCAGGATATCGAGGTTTCGAAATATCTGGCAGTGATGCCCCACCCATATCCTGAAAATGCCGCCAACGATTGGCTGGAAAAACAGGATAAAGGGGTCGCCGGAATCAACATGGCCATCACCAAAGATGACACCCTGATGGGCATCGTTGGCATAAAGGCTTCCAGCGAACGGGACGTCGGTATCTTTGCACCAACCATAGGCTATTGGCTTGCGACGGCCTATTGGGGCAAAGGCTTCATGCAAGAGGCCGTGCGCCGTCTGCTCGACTGGTACCTGCCGCTCGAACCGACGGAAAAGATGTGCGCGGCAGCTTTTGAAGACAACCCGCGCTCGATCAATCTCCTGCGCAATCTCGGCTTTGAAGAAGTCCGCCGCGATACCGGATACAGCGTCGCTCGAGGCGAGAAAGTACCCGAAATTATCATGCAGCTGACCTCGGAACGGTTCCTGCAGATGGGCTGTGCCTGACAAGACACGCCCCTTTCGTAAGGTCAAAACAGGCCGCACCCCACAAAAGCACGGGTGCGGCCCTTCGCTACAACGATTGGCTATTGGCTTGGAACCCCATGCTGGGGTATAGGCTGTAACAAAGAGACCGCGCAAAGCCCGCGTTTGGAGCAACCACTCCTTCGCAATCGGCCAGAGCACCATGTCCGGGCACATGGCCCGTAAGACAAAGACGCGGCAAAACCGATAGAAAAGATCCGGTCCGAATTTGGCCGGACATCAAGCGTGAGCCCGAAAGCTCAACGACACAACGAGGCCAAATAATGAAATTTCTCGACCAGGCAAAGGTTTATGTTCGCTCCGGAGATGGCGGAGCTGGCTGTATTTCCTTCCGCCGTGAAAAATATGTCGCATTGGGTGGCCCCGATGGTGGAGATGGAGGCAAGGGCGGTGACGTAATCGTTGAATGCGTCAACGGTCTCAACACGCTCATCGACTATCGCTTCAAACAGCATTTCAAAGCCGAAACTGGCATGCATGGCATGGGCCGCAACCGCAATGGCCGCAAAGGCAAGGATGTTGTGTTGCGCGTACCGGTCGGCACCCAGATTCTGGATGAAGACAACGAGACCGTCATCGCCGACCTGACCGAAGAAGGCCAGACCTACACCCTTGCCAAAGGCGGCAATGGTGGCTTTGGCAACACCCATTTCAAATCAGCCACCAATCAGGCGCCGCGCCATGCCAATCCGGGCCTTGAAGGCGAAGAAGCTTATATCTGGCTGCGTTTGAAGCTGATTGCCGACGCTGGCCTCGTGGGCCTGCCGAATGCTGGCAAATCTACATTCCTGTCGTCGGTTTCCTCGGCCAAGCCAAAAGTCGCCGACTATCCATTCACCACCCTGCACCCCAACCTGGGAGTGGTGGGCATTGATACGCGCGAGTTTGTCATGGCCGACATTCCCGGTCTGATTGAAGGCGCCCATGAGGGGCTTGGCATCGGCGACCGCTTTCTTGGTCATGTGGAGCGCTGCCGCGTTCTGCTGCATCTGGTTGATGCAACCCAAGAAGACTATCTCGATGCCTATCGCGTTATCCGTGGGGAACTGGAAGCCTATGATGAAGGTTTGGGTGAAAAGGACGAAATCGTTGCACTGACCAAGATCGACTCCTTGACCGAAGAAGATATTGCTGAAAAAGTGAGCGCGTTCGAAGCCGCCTATGGCATTCGTCCGCACGCCATTTCCGCAGTTGCCAAAACCAACATGGACACGATTCTGCGCGCCCTTCTGGAAAAGATCGATTCTGAAAATACGCGCGAGCAACTGGCCGATCAGGAGCCGGCACCTTGGCGACCGTGAAGGCCAAACGCCTTTGATAGCCGTCGTGGAGTGGATGCAGACGCCCGGCGGCTTGGACCCAGTTACCAGCAACGTCGGCCTGACCTCTCGGGCCTTTAAGAGACGGACTTCCAAGTGAGACTCGAGGATCAAAAGAGAATTGTCGTCAAAATCGGATCGGCAACTCTTGTAGACGAAAAAACCGGACGCCTGCGCGCCGCCTGGCTGCAAACCCTGATCGATGACATCGCCATGCTGTATGAGCAGGGCAAGGAAATCATTATTGTTTCGTCTGGCGCCATCGCGCTTGGGCGACGCAAGATCGCCCTGCCAAAGGGCAAGCTGAGACTGCATGAAAGCCAGGCTGCGGCCGCCATCGGCCAGATTGCTCTGGGCGAAGCCTATGCGGACGCCCTGCACAAGGTCGACCTGACAACGGGGCAGGTTTTGCTGACCTTGAGCGACACCGAAGAGCGCCGCCGCTATCTCAATGCCCGCGCAACGCTGGCGACCATGCTCAAGCTGGGTGCTGTGCCGATCATCAATGAGAATGACACGGTCGCCACGACGGAAATCAAGTTCGGAGACAACGACCGCCTTGCCGCCCGCGTCGCCACCATGATCAGCGCCGACTGCCTCATCTTGCTCTCCGACATCGACGGTCTCTATACCGCCCCGCCTGCCCAAGACCCTGACGCGCAACATATTCCGGTGATCGAGCATATCACGCCGGAAATTGAGGCGATGGCAGGGAGTGCTGGCTCGGCCCTTGCCAAAGGTGGCATGACCACGAAAATCGCGGCCGCCAAGATTGCGGTGAATGCCGGCACCGCCATGATCATCGCCAATGGCAGCGACTATAATCCGCTAAGGGCCATCATGAATGGCGCCAAGCACAGCTGGTTCGAGCCCAAATCCAACCCGATCACCCAGCGCAAGCGCTGGATCAACGGCAATTTGGAGCCCCACGGCACCATCACGCTGGATGAAGGCGCGGTGCATGCGCTGATGTGTGGCAAAAGCCTGCTTCCTGCCGGGGTTACCCATCTGGAAGGCGATTTCGCCAAGGGCGATGCACTGATCATTCTCGATTCTGCCGGTCTTGAGATCGCACGCGGCCTTGTCGCCTATGACCGTTCAGAAGCCGACCAGATCAAGGGCTGCAAATCTTCGCAGATCGCTGACATTTTGGGCTATGATGGCCGGGCGGAGCTGATCCATCGGGACGATATGGTCCTGAGCGGAGCGGACCACGCAGACCACATCGACCATTCAGATCATGCCGATCATAGTTGAAACGCAACCATCAACCCCGTAAAGCCAAAGACAGCTGAGAGAGCGTATGGCAAGACACCTTACCGAAAATCCGCCAAACGCCTATATCCGCAGACATAAAGTCACTTTCCCGAAGGGGGACACGCCATGAATGATATGACAGGGACTGTTACCGAAATCATGACCGCGCTGGGGGCCAAGGCCCGCAAGGCAGCGCGCCATCTGGCCAATGCCCCGACGGAGCAAAAGAACGCAGCCCTCAGTCAGGCAGCCGCTGCCATGCGCGCGGATGTGCCTGCCATTCTGGAGGCCAATGCCAAAGACATTGCCAAGGGCAAGGAAGATGGCATGACCGAGGCTTTCCTTGATCGTCTAACGCTGAGCGCCGACCGCATCGAAGCCATCGCTGCGGGCCTTGATGCCATCGTCGCCCTGCCTGACCCTGTCGGCACCATCATCACCGGCTGGGATCGTCCCAACGGTCTGCATATCGAGCGTGTACGCACCCCGCTCGGCGTCATCGGCGTCATTTATGAAAGCCGCCCCAATGTCACCGCAGATGCAGGAGCGCTCTGTCTGAAAGCTGGCAACGCATCCATTTTGCGCGGTGGCTCAGATAGCTATCATTCTTCCCGCGCCATCCATGCCTGTCTGGCCAAGGGACTTGAAAGCGCCGGTCTGCCAGCAGACTGCATCCAGATTGTGCCTACAACAGACCGGGCCGCCGTTGGCGAAATGCTCAAGGGGCTGGATGGCAATCTTGACGTGCTCGTTCCCCGCGGCGGCAAGGGGCTGGTCGGGCGTGTGCAGTCTGAAGCGCGGGTGCCCGTCTTTTCCCATCTGGAAGGCATTTGCCATATCTATATCGACAAGGAAGCCGAGCCTGAGAAGGCAAAGGCCATTACGCTCAATGCCAAGATGCGCCGCACCGGCATTTGTGGTGCCGCCGAGACTTTGCTGATTGATCGATCCATTGCCAACACCATCGGCAAGGACGTGCTGCAAACTCTCAGCCAGGCAGGCTGTGTGGTGCGCGGCACCGATGAGATCAAGGCTCTTCTGCCTGCCGCAGAACCGGCCAGCGATGAGGATTGGTCAACAGAATATCTCGACGCCATCATCTCGGCAAAGATCGTGGACGGTGTCGATGCCGCCATCGACCATATCGCCCAATACAGCTCGCACCACACCGAGAGCATCATCACGGAGAATACCGTGGCCGC
Organism: uncultured Cohaesibacter sp.; assembly: GCF_963678225.1. NCBI lineage: Bacteria > Pseudomonadati > Pseudomonadota > Alphaproteobacteria > Hyphomicrobiales > Cohaesibacteraceae > Cohaesibacter > uncultured Cohaesibacter sp. Next base: position 799,643 of record NZ_OY782764.1, read on the forward strand.
CGACAAGTTCCTAAAGGAGGTGGACAGCGCCATCGTTATACACAATGCGTCCACCCAGTTTGCCGATGGCGGCGAGTTCGGCATGGGCGCTGAAATCGGTATCGCAACAGGCCGCATGCATGCGCGTGGACCGGTTGGTCTGGAGCAATTGACCAGTTTCAAATATCGAGTGCACGGGTCAGGGCAGACACGCCCCTGATTTCAACATCTCATCCACACGGATTTGGCCCTTTGCCCCATCCCTCTTTTCCAGTCGGTTGACGCGATGACACGATCCCGCATTTATCCTCATGATCTTCCGCTCGTCGCGCCGGGCATGCGCATCGGCCTTTATGGAGGCAGCTTCAATCCAGCCCATGAGGGTCACAGGCATGTGGCTCTCACGGCGCTCAAACGCCTGCAACTGGATCGTATCTGGTGCCTGGTCACACCGGGCAACCCGCTGAAAGATATAAGGGAACTACCACCCCTTGAAACAAGACTGGCTGATACGGCGCGTATCATGGATCACCCGCGCATCGATATCACCGGGGTTGAGGCCAAGGCAGGCACGCATTTCACCGCAGAAACACTGGACTGGCTAGGCACACGATCAAAAGACGCTCATCTGGTCTGGTTGATGGGGGCGGACAATCTTAAGCAGTTTCACAAATGGCAACGCTGGGAGGATATTTTCAACAGAATCCCTGTTGCCATTATAGACCGTCCCGGCTACAGTCTCTCACCGCTTAACGCACTGGCAGCGCGGAACTTTGCATGGGCGCGGCTTCCTTCTCGCAAGGAGGCGACACTCGCGACTTCGCAATGTCCGGTTTGGACCTTCATTTATGGTCCGCGCTCGGAATTGTCTTCCACCGCACTAAGGCAAAGCACGAAAGTCCAAGGCACGCATAACGCGCAAGAGCCTTGAAAATGTCACATAGCATGACTTATTCTTATGGGGCGAAGATTCGATCAGTGATCAGTCTTTGCCCTGTCCATGTCCGTTCATCCACCCTGATCGGCTGATGAACGGGAGAGAAACTGTCTGCAGTTTGATTCAAGAGGTATATTCCTGTCCACCGCAGCACAAATGGAGATCATGCCAGAAGGTCCATCTCCCATCCGTCTCGTTTCGGGTCGCAAGGATCCTGAACAGGCGCTCGCAGTCATCCTCTCGAGCCTTGACGAAGCCAAGGCCGAAGATATTCTGTCAATTGATCTGCGCGGCAAGTCCGCACTTGCCGACTATATGGTCATCACATCCGGTCGTTCCCACAGACATGTCGGTGCCGTTTCTGATCGTCTCCTCAGAGACCTCAAGGACAATGGCTTTGGCAGCGCCAATGTGGAAGGTCTGCCCAATTGCGATTGGGTTTTGATCGACACCGGCGACGTGATCGTTCACATCTTCCGTCCAGAAGTACGCGAATTCTACAACATCGAAAAGATGTGGGCCGCGGACGCAGACGAAGATCTGTAATCCCGTCTGACAGACTGGTCTCTTGATATGACGGTCTGACCGATACCCAAATCGGCCAGATACCTCGAAGAGACCAGCCGGAAAGAGGATGATGAAGCTACTAATCAGCGCTATCGGGCGGCAAAAGGCTGGCCCCGAAACGGATCTCGTTGCGCGCTATCAGGACCGAGCCCAGAAAGCTGGCAGGAATCTCGGTCTCAATGGTCCTGATATCCTTGAGTTCACCGAAAGCCGCGCCCGCAAGACCGCCGAGCGCAAGGCGCAGGAAGCCGAGCAGACTCTGGCCGCCTTGCCAACGGGCACCTTCATCGTCGCGCTGGATGAGCATGGCAAGAACATGTCCAGCGAAGATTTTGCCAAACTGATAGACAGGGAACGCAATCAGGGAACGCCGGCCATGGCCTTCTGCCTTGGCGGACCTGATGGACACGGCCAGCAACTGCTTGGTGCGGCCCATGCAAAGCTGGCACTGGGCGCCATGACATGGCCTCACCAGATCGCGCGCATTCTTCTCTCCGAGCAGATTTACCGCGCCATGACCATTCTCTCGGGCCACCCTTATCATCGCAGCTGACCTATCCGTCCAAAAGTCGTCACAAAAGGTCGATATTTGCAGCCTTTTCACGCATAGACGATTCCACCCGTCAAAGGCATGCACTAAATTGCAGACAAATCGGCGCAACAGGTGATTCGGGTGCGAGACAAAAAGGCAAGCAGACCCACTCTGAGAACAAAGTCATGCACAAGGTCGTTACTCGGCCTTGCCTTTGCGGTTGTCACTCTGCTCACCCTGATATCACAAACTGGGCTTGCCCAAGATGCTCAACCGCTTCCGACACCTGCACCCAATTCAGCAACGTCGATCCCGGATACAGCGGAAGAAGAGCCGCCGCAGAAAACCGAAGCCGAACAGCAGGCAGAACGGGCTCTGGAAGCGCGCCTGAAGGCGCGCAAGGATCAGGAAGAGGCCCTTGCGAACCTGGAATCCAGCATCGCCCTCTCCCAAAAGCGACAGGAAGAACTGAGCGCGGAAATCGACCAGCTGAAGTCAGATCGGGAGACCATCCAGAGCGATATGCTCGCCACCGGCGAACGCATTTCCAATCTGGAAAGCTCCATATCGCAGCGCGAAGACCGGCTCAGAGTGTTGTTTGAAGATCAAACTGAGCTGAAGGTTTCGCTGGCCGAAGAACGGGATTCCCTCTCCGAAATCCTGGCAGCGCTGCAAAGAATTGGCAGAAATCCGCCACCAGCCCTTGTCATTCGACCCAATGAAGCCCTTGATGCCGTCCGCTCTGCCATCCTGCTTTCCACGCTGGTTCCCGAAATCCGCGTGGAGGCCAATGCGTTGGCGACCCAACTGGCAGAACTGATCCGATTGCACAAAGACATCGAAGAAGAAAAGAACGCGCTGCAATCCAGCCTCGCCAGCCTTCAAGAAGAAAACGAGCGCCTTGCCCTGCTGATCGAGAAGAAGAAGACGCAGGAAGCAACCACCGCTCAAGCAGCAGAGCAGGAGCAGCAAAAAACATCAGAACTGGCAGCCAGAGCCCGGACGCTTGAGCAACTCATCAATGGCATGGAACAGGAAATCGAAGCGGCCCGTATTGCTGTCAGGGAAGCGCAGGAAGCCGAGAAAAGAGCCATTGAGCAGGAAATTGAAACAAAAAAGCAAAAAATAGCCGCATTAAAAGATGCCGCTCGCCTTTCTCCTGCCATACCTTTTGTTAAGATGAAAGGCCTTATGCATTTACCTGCCAATGGTGCAATTTTAAAAGCCTATGGCAATGATGATGGATTTGGGGGCCAAACCAAGGGCATGTCGGTTGCGACACGCATTGGCGCACAGGTCTCAAGCCCGGCCGATGGTTGGATTGTCTATGCAGGCCCCTTCCGCTCGTTTGGGAAACTCTTGATTATCAATGCCGGAGGCGGCTACCATATCGTTCTGTCAGGAATGGACGAAGTATATCCCGAAGTAGGGAGTTTTGTTTTGGCCAATGAACCTGTAGGAAAGATGCAGCAGACAAGACTGGCTTCCAGCGATTTACTGGATGCAAGCGCCTCGCGGCCAGTTTTATATATTGAATTGAGAAAAGATGGTGTTGCGATCGATCCTTCACCATGGTGGACAGCAGATTTGAAGGAAAAGGCAGACGGATGATCCGGAAACTTTCACTATTGCTAATCGGCGCTCTCATGGGAGCTGGTCTGGTCGTGACCCTTTCAGTTGCCTCTTGGGAGGCGACTGGCACCGCCAACGCCGCAAGTTCGGATACCTATCGCCAGCTGAATCTGTTTGGTGATGTGTTCGAACGCGTACGGCGCGAATATGTCGAGATTCCCGACGATGACAAGCTGATCGCTTCAGCCCTCAACGGAATGCTCACCTCGCTTGACCCGCATTCAAGCTACATGTCTCCGGACAGCTTCGAAGACATGACCGTTGAAACGCAGGGCGAGTTCGGTGGACTGGGCATTCAGGTGACCATGGACAAGGGCGTCGTCAAGGTTATCTCCCCGATGGATGACACCCCAGCCCATGCCGCAGGCATTCTGGCCGATGACTATATCACCCATCTGGATGGCAAACCCGTGCGCGGCATGTCCCTCAGTGAGGCTGTGGACCAGATGCGTGGACGAGTTGGCACCAAGATCAAGCTGACGATCGTGCGCGAAAATGTAGAACAGCCGATCGAAGTGGAAATCACGCGCGAAATCATCAAGCTGACCTCGGTCAAGTTCAAGGCACAGGGCGATATCGGCTATATCCGCATCACCCAGTTCAACGGCCAGGCCTTTGCCGGTCTGACAGATGCCATCGGAAAACTTGAAGAAGAAATCGGCGAAGACAAGATCAAGGGCTACATCCTTGACCTGCGCTCGAACCCGGGCGGACAGCTGGATCAGTCCATCGCCGTAGCCGACACTTTCCTTGATCAGGGCGAGATCGTCTCCACCCGTGGTCGCAACAAGGAAGAAGTCAAGCGCTACTATTCCCGTGCTGGCGATCTGGCCAAGGGGCATCCGGTTATCGTGTTGATCAATGGTGGCTCTGCATCCGCATCCGAGATTGTTGCCGGTGCCCTGGCCGATCATCACCGCGCTACGCTCGTTGGCTCCAAGTCGTTTGGCAAGGGATCGGTTCAGACCATCATCCCGCTCTCCAACAATGGCGCCATCCGCCTCACCACGGCGCGCTACTATACCCCGTCTGGCACGTCCATTCAGGCCAAGGGTATTGTGCCGGATATCTTCGTCAAACAGGAACTGCCTGACGATCTCAAGGACAAGTTCCCGCAGACGACGACCACGGAAGCCACGTTGAAAGGGCATCTGGAAGCTGAAGGCGAAAGCGAAACAGCAACCGATGCGCTGCTTGGTGAAGAGGAAACCGGCGAAGAAGCAAAGGATGAAAAGGATGAAAAGGAAGCCTATTCCCCATCCTATGTGCCTGTTGAAGCTGAAAAAGACACCCAGCTTCAGTTCGCTCTTGAGCTGATGCGAGGAGAAATCACCAATGAAGCTTTCCCCCCCAAAGGGGAAACAGAATAAAGCACTATCAAGGGTGGGCTGAACAGCCCACCTTAACCCTCTTTTGAGGAGACGGATCATGGCGGCGAGTGATCTGAGCAAGCCTCTGGGCCAGAATCAAAGCGAAGCATCCGGATTGAGCCGGCTGTTCATGTTCGGCTCCTTCGGGTTGCTGGCGCTGGTTCTGCTCGGTCTTACATCCGTGATCATGCTGGCAGACAATCCCGACGGGGGATTGCCAACCGAAGAGGTTGATCTCAACGCCTCCATCGATGCCAATTCGCGTGTTGGGGTTGCTGGCATTCGACCCAGCATCAAGCCGGGTATTCCAGAAACGGCCCGCCCAGATCAACAGGATTCTCCCTCGCCACAGCTTGAACAAGCCATGCCGGCAAGTACCAACACGTCAGACGATATTCGCGTGCTTGACCCTGCCGACCCCAGCTTGAGTTCGGCTACAGCAACCAACGGCACGGTGCCCTATGAAGCCTTTGCCCGCCCGATCAACACGGACGCCATTGCCGGACTGCCCAAAATCGCCATTATTGTGGATGGCCTTGGCCTTTCTCAAACCACGACAGAAGAAGCCCTCACCCTGCTTCCGCCAGATATAACCCTGGCCTTTGCCCCTTATGGCAACAGTCTTTCGCGCTGGACACGCAAGGCACGCAGTCAGGGCCATGAGCTGCTGGTGCAGGTTCCCATGGAGCCCTTTGACTATCCCAACAATGACCCCGGCCCGCATACCCTCCTGACATCGGCCAATGCCGAGGCGAACAAGGCCAATCTCAATTGGGTACTGGAGCGCTTTGATCAATATGTCGGTGTCATCAACTATATGGGGGCTCGCTTTGCCTCCGATGAGCTGGCGGGCTCGGAATTCATGACCGAGTTGAAAAATAAAGGCCTTCTCTATGTCGAGAATGGCTCTTCAGGGCGCAGCCATCTCAACACCATCGCCAGCAAGATGAGCATTCCCAACCTGCGCTCGGATCTTGTTATCGACTTCAGAGGCCGCCCCTCGGACATCGAAACCCGCCTTGTTCAGCTCGAATCCATCGCACAGGAAAGCGGGTCTGCGCTTGGTGTTGCCTCGGCCTTCCCCACCTCGATCAGATCCATTTCCGACTGGACCCAGTCCCTGCGGCAGCGTGGCTTCGCACTGGTGCCCGTCACCACACTCCTGAAGCAATAAGGCACCCAAGATGGCCAAAAAAGATAATCTACCCTACCGCGATTGCGTGGGCATCTGCCTGTTCAACCATGAAAACAAGGTCTGGATCGGCAACCGCTATGGCGCGTCCAAACTAGAGAATAGCAATTATTCCTGGCAGATGCCCCAAGGCGGCATCGACAAGGGCGAGGAGCCCCTCCAGGCTGCAATCCGTGAGCTCTATGAGGAAACCTCCATCAAGTCCGTATCGCTCATCAGAGAGGCTCCAGACTGGCTGTATTATGACTTTCCCGATCATGTGGTTAAGGCTGGCAAAATAGGCAAGTTCAAGGGCCAAAGACAAAGATGGTTTGCCTTCCGCTTTGAAGGCGACGAATCCGAAATTGACGTAATCAATCCAGCCAAAGGCAAGCATCCGCAGGAATTTGAAGGTTGGCGCTGGGAATCCTTGAGCAAAACACCAGACCTCATTGTTCCTTTCAAACGCGATGTCTATCTGGATGTCGTCAAGGCCTTCGCCGATCTGGCAGCCTGACCTGGCTGGCGTACCCTACAGCCGCAAGCCGCTCATAAAAAATGAGGCTGCGCCGCGTAGCCTCAAAAGATGTTGGGGGACTTTTCTTATCGTTGCTCGCTCACCAATTATGCATTGCGCACCTGCTCCATGAACTTGTCGACCTCAGACTTGAGCAGAGCTGATTGTTTGTTCAACTCGTCTGCAGCCCCCATCACCTGAGCAGACGCCGCCGCGGCTTCCTGCGAAGCTTTCGAAACATGCTGGATATTCTCGCTGACAACCTCGGTGCCCTGAGCGGCGTGGAACACGCTGCCCGAAATTTCCTTGGTCGCTGCATTCTGTTCTTCCATCGCCGATGCAATGGCGGCCGAAATCTCATCCAGACTTTGAATAACGTGCGACACCTCATCCATAGAGTTAGATGCATCCCGTGACGCGGTCTGGATCTCGTCAATCTGCTTGGCGATTTCTTCGGTAGCCTTGGCCGTTTGCCCGGCAAGCGCCTTGACCTCACCAGCCACCACTGCAAAGCCCTTACCAGCCTCTCCGGCTCTTGCCGATTCGATGGTCGCGTTGAGCGCCAGAAGGTTGGTTTGCTCGGCAATGGAAGAAATCATTTCCACGACCTTGCCAATCTTGGATGACGTCTCGGCCAGCGTCGCCATCTGCGCCGTTGTCTGGGTCACCTTGCCTGCCGCATCACGCGCACATTTGGACGCTTGTAGCACTTGCTCGCTGATCTCGCCAATTGTGCTCGTCATCTCCTCGGTTGCCGTGGCAACCGTCTGTACGTTGCCCGAGGTCTGCTGTGAGGCTGCGGAGGCGTCCGTCACCTGTTTGGCTGTCCGTTCGGAGACATCGGACATCGACTTGGCGCTGGCGTTCAGCTCGGTAGAGGCGGCCGAAACAGTCTGGACAATGCTGCCCACATGCGCATCGAAATCATCGGCCATGGCCATCATCATCTGCCGCTTTTCTTGCTCGGTTCGCCGCTTCTGCTCTTCCTGTTCTGCCTCCAGCTCACGCGCCCTGATCGCATTCTGCTTGAAAACTTCCACCGCTGCGGCCATCTTGCCAACTTCGTCACCACGCGCCACGCCGGGCACGTCAACGCCCAGTTCGCCATGCGCCAGACGCCCCATGGTCGAGGTCAGCGCCACGACTGGCCTGGTGATACCGCGCGCGATGATGAATGCGCTCGCGATACCAGCAATCAATGCAGCAGCACCGACACTCAGTAGCATGAAGTGGAAGTCGTCTATCTGCTTGTTCACACCTTCCTGTGTGCTCTCTTCTTCGGCTTTTGCGGAGACTGTAATGGCCTTGGCGGCAGCCATGATCTCGGTCGCACCTTCATCCAAGGTCTCCAGCCTGATACGCTGGCTCTCTTCGATGGCATCGACCATCTTCTGGAATGATGAAGCGTAAAGCTGTGTGTTTTTAAGCCCCAGCTCCAACTTGAACTGGTCCTGATCCCCCACAATCACCCCACGCATCTGCACAAGCTTGTTTTCCAACTCGGCCAAATGCTGGGTTACCTTGCCAGCCGCTTCTCTTTCTCCATCGGACCAGAATTTCATGACCGACAGCCGCGCGAGCAACATGCTCTCCTGCGCATCTCCGACCTTGTTCAGCAGGGAGAGCTGGCTGTTGGAGTAAGCACCTTCGTGGACGTCATGCAAGGAACTCGTGATGATATCTCCGGTAGGCGCAAGGATGTCATAGAGCAGATGATGGGATTCTTCCTTCAACCGCGTGATGTCAACGAATCCATCTCTGTAAGCACCAAGTCTGCTCTCGATTTTGTTAAGCAGAGCCACTCGTTCCGGCTTTTGCAACTCATCATGCGCGTCAACCATCAGATTCTGGATGACATCGAAGCGAGCCTTATACTCTTTCTCGGCTTCCTTTGCAGCTTCAGGAGACGAGGTTCCGACATATTCGCGCGCGGCCAGCTGCACCTCTGTTACGGCTCGTTGCATATCAGATAGCAAAAGAGCATCGCCTGCTTTGTCACCATAGATTACAATGCGACCTTCCAGCCCGGTCAGCTTCGAATTCCCGTAAATCGTCAGACCGGCCAAAAGGCAAAGCACAATGGCAAAGCCCAGATAAATCCGAGCACCAATTTTCACATTTCGGAAAAAGGAAAAGCCCCTCTTTTGCGAAGCGCCCGGAGAAATCAACGGAGCACTAACAAGAGAGGAACTACCCTCAGTTGATTGTATCGACATGCCAAGTTCCCCCAAGAGCATACACTTCCAGATGAGTTGAATCAGAAGACAACCTCAAGACTTGTTTAGCATGGTTAACAATTGGTTAAATTTTACTGTAGGAATTATTAATGGAATTAAGGATCTGAATGTAAACGTTAATTTTGATTTATAAATTGTTAAAATATTTTTTCTATTCAATAGACTGACAATAATACATTTCGGTACAAAACCAATATGTCCAAAACCTATTTGACTTCGGATAGAATTTATATTTACAAATATTTGAATTTGTAAGTTACTTTCGAATCTATATTTCGGAATCACATTCTAAAATACTATAAAAAAGGCCACGCTCAGAATGCGCGGCCTTTCTCAAACGCGTGTCGTGAAAGGGATTAGCCCTCACGAACGTGAGCAATGAAGCTCTGAACCTCAGACTTCAAGAAGTCGGATTGCTTCGCCAGTTCGCGCGCAGCAACCATAACATGTGACGATGCTTCGGAGGCTTCCTGCGACGCCTTCGAGACCGAATTGATGCTGTTGTCGACAATTTCCGTCCCTTGCGCAGCCTGATGGATCGAGCTTGAAATCTCGCTCGTAGCAGAATTCTGCTGTTCCATTGCTGAGGCAATCGTGGCCGTGAATTCGTCAAGTCTCTGGATAACCTGACTGACATCATGCATCGACAAGGATGCCTTTTCGGTCGCCGTCTGGATTTCGTTTATCTGCAATGCAATCTCATCGGTCGCCTTGGCGGTTTGTCCCGCCAGAGCCTTGACCTCACCTGCAACCACAGCAAACCCCTTACCTGCCTCACCGGCACGCGCCGATTCAATGGTCGCATTGAGAGCCAGAAGATTGGTTTGCTCCGCGATCTTGGAGATCATTTCGACCACTTCACCAATCTTGTTGGAGTTATGCGCAAGCATCTCCATCATCTGGTTGGTTGCATCCACTTTGGTGACCGCATCTCGCGCAGAGCCGGATGCCTGTTGAACCTGCAGACTGATTTCTCCAATCGTGCTGGTCATCTCTTCAGTCGCCGTAGCAACCGTCTGTACGTTGCCCGACGTCTGAGCCGAGGCCACAGAGGCCTCCGAGACCTGCTTTTCAGTCTGCTCGGACACATCGGCCATTGCTTGCGCATTGGAGCTAAGCTCTTCAGAAGCACTAGACACAGTATCAATGATCCCGCCGATATGCTCGTTGAAGTCATCGGCCATCTTGCCCATCATCGCGCGCTTTTCATCTTCGGCACGGCGCTGGTTTTCTTCCTGCGTCTGCTCCAACTCTTTCGTGCGGAGAGCATTCTGCTTGAACACTTCCAGGGCTGCAGACATTTCTCCGATTTCGTCGCCCCGCTCCTTGCCTGGCACATCCAGATCGAGCTCTCCCGATGCCAGTTTCTTCATAGCCGCCGTAATCGCCAGCAAAGGCTTTGTGATGCCGCGAGAAATCAATAAGGCACAGCCAACACCAACCAGCACGGAAAGGATTGTTGCTACAATCAGCATCTCCGTCGTGCTTTTGAAATTACTTTTAACTGACGCCTCAACCGCATTGCTATCGGAGGATACGGTCGAAACAATCTCTCTTGATGCTGTCAGGATTTCAGTTGCACGGGTATCCAACGTTTGTTCGCGCACCATATTGCGCTCTGCAATGGTATTCTGCAAAGACGCCATCATGCTCTTATAGTCATCTACCCTTGACGACAGACGAATGAGCCCTGTCTTCAGATCCTCATTAACCGTTGCATCTCGGATCTTTCTGACCGCTGCTCGCAATGCGTCAAGATGGGAAGAAGCGGCAGCCAAGCTGTCTTCCTGACCGTCATCAATGAATTTCATCAAATTTACGCGGGCGAGCAGCATGCTTTCCCGAATATCGACAGCATAGATGCTTAAGCCGAGGTCAAGGGAATTGGCGATTGTGTTGTCAATCGCGTCAATCTTGGTGTCAATATCATCTGAGATTTCAGCGAGTGTCTTATTGACCAACTCGTTGCGTTTATTCATCAGCGCGACAAGCGTATCAAAGCCGATGTCGTAATCTTCTACGTTGAAATCTATCGCTTCCAACAGCTTGATCCGGTCTGGATCGTCAATTTCGTCATGAGCTGTAGCCAGTAGCTGCCGCAGATCGGCGTAGCGCTGCTTGAAACGATCGACATTCTTCTTGCTAGGTTGCGACAGATATTCACGCGCTGACAATTGCAGATCAACCAGTTGTGTCTGAAGTTGCGTCGCTATAATGGAATCGCCAGCAAAATCACCGTATTTCTCAAAACTCGTATCAAGTCTGTTCAATGCCTGCCCGGCAAAGAAGGACACGCCGTTAAGAACCGCGATCACGACAAGAAAGCCAAGAAAGATTCGATGGCCTATTTTGAGGCGCTTAAGCCAATGCATCGGTTTACTTGCTTTCCGGCCCTTTTTGCGACCACGCCCCCCTGCGAGATCTGTGATTTCTTTGTTCCTAATCATCTGTTACTTCCCTTAAGCGACGCCTATGCGTGTTTCGCAACACATTCCACCCTCCTCTAGGATTGATTTCGGGAGTTAACGCTTCTTTAAATCGCAAGGAAAAGGCGGGGGCCCCATTAGGCTATGCCACCGCAGGTTTAGAAATAAACATCAATAAATTCAGATAATTGCACTATTGAATCAACCTCTATTGGCAATTTTACTCCACAATATATTTTTCAACAAATGACGTATCTTTGTTCAACAACGTACAATATTGAGAAAAACATCAATGATATAAATACTTACAAAATTTAAGTATTAAACACAAAAAAGCCGCGAATGAAACCATCCGCAGCTTCGTGATTGTAAATGTCTTGTTCAATTACTGAGCGACAGCAACCTGGATCTTCTGCAAACGAGCAAGGCGCAAAGCCGCCTCGTTGCGCTGATCATCGGTCTCAGCGTCGGCGACATCCTCTTCGGCATCCTTGATCAACTGAGCCATCTTCTCATGGTCCAGCTCTTCAACAGGAAGCGCTTGTTCGACGAGGATCTTCAGACCCGTATCGTTGACATCGGCAAAACCACCGCGAACATAAATATCACGTTTGCTGCCATCTTCCAGTTCTGCTTCGAGGATACCCGGAGCAATCGTGGAAATCACGGGAGCGTGGTTATTGAGCACGGTGAAGTAACCGTCTGAACCCGGAACCAGAACAGAGACACAGGATTCGGAAAGAACCAGCCTCTCGGGAGACACAAGTTCAAAACCAAAAGCTTCAGCCATGATGTGTACCTACTTCCTTCTCCGCCGGGAAGAAGCCGCTTAAGCGGCTTCTGCTGCGAGTTTCTCGGCTTTTTCAATCGCTTCATCAATGGAACCAACCATATAGAATGCCGCTTCTGGCAGATGGTCATATTCGCCACTAACGAGGCCCTTAAAGCCTTTAATGGTGTCTTCCAGCGAGACCAACTTACCAGGGGAGCCCGTGAAGACCTCGGCAACATGGAACGGCTGAGAAAGGAAACGCTCAATCTTACGAGCACGAGCAACGGCCATCTTGTCTTCTTCAGAAAGTTCATCCATGCCGAGAATGGCAATGATGTCCTGAAGAGCCTTGTAGCGCTGCAGTGTTTCCTGAACCTGACGGGCCACTTCGTAATGCTCATCACCGATAATACGCGGATCAAGCATACGGGAAGTGGAGTCAAGCGGATCCACAGCCGGATAAATCCCCTTCTCTGCAATCGCACGGTTCAGAACCGTCGTTGCATCCAAGTGAGCAAAGGACGTAGCTGGCGCCGGGTCGGTCAAGTCATCGGCTGGCACATAAATGGCCTGCACGGACGTAATCGAGCCCTTGTTGGTCGTGGTAATACGTTCCTGAAGCTGGCCCATGTCGGTTGCCAGAGTTGGCTGATAGCCCACAGCTGACGGAATACGTCCCAGAAGGGCGGACACTTCTGAACCGGCCTGCGTGAAGCGGAAGATGTTATCCACGAAGAACAACACGTCCTGACCTTCGTCACGGAAATGCTCAGCCACGGTCAGACCGGAAAGAGCAACACGGGCACGGGCTCCTGGAGGCTCGTTCATCTGGCCATAAACCAGAGCGCATTTGGAGCCTTCGCCGCCGCCTTCCTTGTTCACGCCGGATTCGATCATTTCCCAGTACAGGTCGTTCCCTTCACGGGTCCGTTCCCCCACACCGGCAAACACCGAGTAACCACCGTGGGCTTTAGCGATGTTGTTGATCAACTCCATGATAAGCACGGTTTTGCCCACGCCGGCACCGCCGAACAGACCAATTTTACCGCCCTTCGCATAAGGAGCAAGAAGATCAACCACCTTAATGCCGGTTTCCAGAATCTCACCTTCAGTGGACTGCTCCACGAAGGTAGGTGCTGGCTGGTGAATTTCGCGGGTCAGCTTGGTGCCCAGTTCGCCAGCTTCGTCAACAGGCTCACCAACAACGTTGATGATGCGTCCGAGCATTTCTTCACCAACCGGCACAGCAATAGCCCGTCCGGTATTGGTGACGCTCTGGCCGCGAACCAGCCCCTCGGTGCTGTCCATTGCAATGGTGCGAACAGTGTTTTCGCCCATGTGCAACGCAACCTCGAGAATGAGGCGCTGACCGTTATTGTCAGTTTCAAGTGCGTTCAAGATTGGTGGAAGATCACCCTCGAACTGGACGTCCACAACAGCGCCGATAACCTGCGTGATACGTCCGGTAGCTGCTTCATTTGCTGCCATTCGTCTGTCCTCATCAATCGCCGTCAGAGCGCCTCAGCACCCGAGATGATTTCAATCAATTCATTCGTGATCTGAGCCTGACGCTGACGGTTGTATGACATTTCCAGTTTGCCAATCATTTCGCCAGCATTGCGCGTAGCATTGTCCATAGCGGACATGCGAGCACCCTGCTCAGAAGCACCATTTTCAAGAAGCGCATGGTAAACCTGAACCGATACGTTTCTCGGTAGAAGATCCAAAAGGATTTCTTCCTCATCCGGTTCATAGACATATACTGCACCGGATGCATGAGACCCTTCGCTCTCGACCTCTTCAAAAACAGCGGGAATGATCTGCTGCGCGGTTGGCACCTGTGTCACCACAGATTGGAACTGAGCATAAAAGAGCGTGCAAACATCGAATTCGCCTTTTTCGAACTTGTTCAAAATCGGGCGTCCGATGCGGACTTCTGCGTCGCTGAAGCGGATATGTTTCAAATCCCGCATATCAACGACTTCGATGATGTCATCACCAAATTCGCTCTTGAGTGCGTCAAAGCCTTTGCTCCCGACGCAGATCATCTTGACTGTCTTGCCCTCAGCTTTCAAAGCACGGGCCTTATCGCGCGCAAGACGCGCGATAGAAGAGTTGAAGCCACCGCAAAGACCACGTTCAGCGGTACAAACCAACAGCAGGTGGGTCTGATCAGATCCGGTTCCCGCCAGCAGCTTTGGTGTCGATTCATCCATCGCACACCGCGCTGCCACATTGGCCAGCACCTCGCTCATGCGTTCGGCATATGGCCGGGCATTTTCCGCCGCGCTCTGGGCACGACGGAGTTTTGCGGCCGCCACCATCTGCATGGCTTTGGTGATCTTCTGAGTCGCCTTAACCGAGGCGATACGATTCTTGAGGTCCTTAAGGCTTGGCATGATTAGCCTCCGTTCCCCGTCAGTCCAGAGTTACGCAAAATTCTTTGCGAAACCGTCGACCGCCGCCTTCAGTTTAGATGTAATTTCGTCATCGAGAGCCTTTTTCTCGCGAATGGCTTCCAGCACATCCTTGTGCTCATTGCGCATCACGGAAAGTAGACCTTCTTCGAACGAGCGAACCTGGCTAACGTCAATGGTGTCCAGATAACCGTTCACACCGGCATAGATCACAGCGACCTGCTCTTCCACCCGAAGTGGAGAGAACTGCGGCTGTTTCAAAAGCTCGGTCAAACGGGCACCACGGTTCAGCAAGCGCTGGGTTGTGGCATCAAGGTCGGACCCGAACTGCGCAAACGCGGCCATTTCACGATACTGTGCCAATTCACCCTTAATCGGGCCGGCAACCTGTTTCATGGCCTTGATCTGCGCCGAAGAGCCCACGCGGGACACGGACAGACCAACGTTCACAGCAGGACGAACACCCTGATAGAACAAATCGGTTTCCAGGAAGATCTGACCGTCGGTAATGGAAATCACGTTGGTCGGAATGAACGCAGACACGTCGTTTGCCTGGGTTTCAATAACCGGCAGAGCGGTCATGGAGCCAGAACCATTGTCTTCGTTCAGCTTCGCAGCGCGTTCCAGCAGACGAGAATGCAGATAGAACACATCACCTGGATAAGCTTCACGCCCTGGAGGACGACGCAGCAGCAGGGACATCTGGCGATAAGCCACGGCCTGCTTGGTCAGGTCATCATAAACCAGAAGCGAGTGCATGCCATTGTCACGGAAGAATTCGCCCATGGCGCAACCGGCAAACGGAGCCAGATACTGCATTGGAGCAGGATCGGAAGCCGTAGCAGCCACGATGATCGAATATTCCAGCGCTCCGTTTTCTTCCAGCGTTTTCACGAACTGGGCAACGGTGGAGCGCTTCTGACCAATAGCAACATAAACGCAATAGAGTTTTTCGCTTTCCTCGCCAGAGTCGTTGACCGACTTCTGGTTCAGGATCGCGTCAAGGGCAATCGCGGTTTTACCGGTCTGACGGTCACCAATGATCAGCTCGCGCTGTCCACGACCGATCGGGATCAAGGCGTCCACGGCCTTCAGGCCCGTCTGCATTGGTTCATGAACGGATTTACGCGGGATAATGCCCGGCGCTTTCACGTCCACACGACGGCGTTCGTCGGCCTCGATCGGGCCTTTACCATCAATTGGGTTACCAAGCGGATCAACGACACGGCCCAGAAGGCCCTTGCCGACAGGTACGTCAACGATGGCGCCGGTCCTTTTGACCACATCGCCTTCCTTAACGCCTCGGTCATCGCCAAACAGCACGACGCCGACATTGTCCATTTCAAGGTTGAGCGCCATACCGCGCATTCCACCAGGGAATTCCACCATCTCACCGGCCTGGACATTATCCAGACCATAGATGCGGGCGATACCGTCACCAACAGACAGAACCTGACCAACTTCGGAGACATGAGCGTCGGTGCCGAAGTTTTTGATCTGCTCTTTGAGGATTGCGGAAATTTCCGCGGCCCGAATATCCATCAGCCGACCTCTTTCAGTGCAATCTTGAGCGAGTTGAGTTTAGTGCGCACAGATGAGTCAATCATCCGCGAGCCTACTTTTACAACAAGGCCGCCCAGAATATCTGCATCGACCTTGGCATGAATTGCAATATCCTTGCCCAACGCTTCCTTGAGCGACGCTTTGAGCGCGATCAAGTCGTCATCGCCCAAAGGCTGAGCGGACGTGACTTCTGCCACCTGCTCACCACGATGGATGGAAAGGATTTTGCGAAAAGCTTTAATTATTCCCGGCAGAGAGAACAGCCGGCGATTTTGAGCAACGACACGAACAAAGTTTCCGACAGTGCCGGACATGCCGACCTTGTCCAAAAGCGCTGAAACAGCCGAGAGTTGCTCGTCAGCAGTGAAGACAGGGCTTTCAACAAGCCGCATGAAATCTTCACTTTCATCCATGATGGCCTCAATGCGTGCAAGATCAGCTTCCACCGCATCGATTGCCTTTTCTTCGAGAGCAAGATCGAACAACGCGCGAGCGTAACGTTCGGCCACTCCTGAAACTTCTGAATTTGTATCTGTCACTTGGTCGCTCTCTGACATTTGGAGAATACTCCCAACCATAATGCGAAAACATGAGCCAATAAAAGCCCTTATCTTCCCTGGAAGTCTGTCTCATCTGTCCGGGGATATAAATCCCTGAAACCGCTAGCTCGTCTAGCACATGGAATGAGCATGCGCAACATTGCGGTTAAAGCCATAAGTCGTAAATCGTACCGTGAATACAGGCTTATGAGCCTGTTCTACACAGTTTCATCCCTTCGCATAAGCAAAAAGATTACATGAAGGAAACCGGGTCTACATCGACCTGAATACGTAAAGATCCTGCGATTTTAGGGCTTTGCGCGAGCCAGCGACGCAACCATTGCGACAGCGAAAAAGAACGCGGCGCCATCACCAAAAGTCTAAAGCGAAAACGTCCACGAAGCACGGAAATCGGGGCTTCAGCGGGTCCAAGCACGCGCACCCCTTCCTCATGGGGAACAGCCCTCACCATCTCCCGACCATAGGCCAGAGCAGCCTCGCGGTGCTCCGAAGACAGAATCACAGCAGCCAATCGACCAAAAGGTGGCATAGCCGCTTTGCGACGTTGGTCCAACTCATATGTGTAAAACTCTTCTCTTTCGCCTTTCGCAAGCGCAGCAATAACAGGGTGATCAGGCACATAGCTCTGCAGCAGACCACGCCCCTGCCCCTGCACGCGTCCAGCTCGCCCTGTCACCTGAGCCAATGTCTGGAAGACCTTTTCACCCGCTCTGAGATCGCCATGTGCAAGCCCCAAGTCGGCATCAATCACCCCGACAAGCGTCATGCCGGGGAAGTTATGCCCCTTGGCAACCAGCTGTGTGCCGATCACGATATCCGCCTCCCCCGAGGCGATCAGATCAAGCTCGGCCCGCAATTGCTGCACCCCGTGAATGAGATCACTGGAGAGAATAACAATTTTGTGATCCGGCCAACGACTCGCCGCTTCTTCGGCTATCCGCTCCACTCCGGGGCCGCATGCCACCAGACTATGCTCATCGCCACATTGCGGACAGGCTGGAGGAACAGGCTCGGAATGGCCGCAATGATGGCAAACAAGCTGCTTGCGGAAGCGATGCTCCACAAGCCATGTGGAGCAATTGGGGCACTGAAAGCGATGCCCGCAGGTTCGGCACAGGGTCAGCGGCGCATAGCCACGCCGGTTGAGAAACAAAAGGCTCTGCTGTCCCGCTTCAATGGTCTCGTTGACCGCGTCTATGAGAACAGGCGAAAGCCAGCTGCCCTTTTCGGGCGGATTGACGCGCATATCAATCAGGGAAATATCCGGCATCGACTGCCCGCCATAACGGCTTGGCAGACGGATATGTCTGTAGCGTCCCTGATCAGCATTGTTGCGGCTCTCCACCGATGGGGTCGCACTGGCCAGAATCACGGGAAAACCGGAGAGATGGCCACGCACCACCGACATATCCCGCGCATTATAGATAACGCGGTCCTCCTGTTTGTAGGCACCGTCATGCTCTTCATCGACCACGATCAGCCCAAGATCGCGAAAAGGCAGCATCAGGGAAGATCGTGCCCCGACCACAACCTGCACCTCGCCCGTGGCCACCCCGCGCCAGACAAGATTCTTGTAGCGCTGGGCCTGGCCGGAATGCCATTCGCCCGGCCGCATACCGAATCGGCTTTCAAAGCGATGCAAAAAGGCATCTGTCAGCGCGATTTCAGGCACGAGAATGAGGATCTGTTTGCCCTGACGCAACGCCTCGGCAACAGCTTCGAAATAAACCTCGGTCTTGCCCGAACCGGTCACCCCGTCCAGAAGCACCCCTTCGAAGGCCTGTGCCTCGACAATCTTGCGGATTTCTTCAGCGGCCTCAGCCTGAAGATCAGACAAGGCAGGGGGGGCGAAATCAGCCTGCGGCGGCTCCATCAGGGCCGGAGGGGGCAATTGGCATTGAGTGAGTGTCCCGCTCTTAACCAAGCCATCAACCACCGATGACGAAACGCCAGCCCGCTCCGCGATGGCCGCCTTTGTTTCAGCCAATCCGCCTTCCATGGCCTCCAGCACGCGCGCACGCGCCTTGGTCATGCGCTCGGGAGCATCCCCCGTCAACCTCAGCGCAGCAACCGGTTTGGGTGGCAGCAGGGCATCCTCGCCGCGCAGCACCATACGCAGCACCATGCCCCGTTGAGCCAGCGTATATTGCGCAATCCAGTCAACAAATTTGCGGAAATCCTCAGACAGGCGCACCCCATGGTAAACGTCCTGAATATCCTTGAGCCTTGCTTCATCGGAAAATTCACTCGGATCATCCCACACCACACCAAGAACTGAGCGCGGCCCCAGCGGAACCCTGACCACCTGCCCCGGCTCAAGTCCGCCTTCAAATCCCCGCTCTGTTTCATCGCCAAACAAAGAAGGCGAATCGACAGGAACCCGATAGCTGTAACAACTATCCACATAAACCGGGACGAGAACTGACACAATTTGACGCTTTGACGACAAGATGATCCCTATTCCTTTACGAAGGAAGCAAATAAATTGATTTCGCCTTAGAGGTGGGCTGACGATGCGTGTACTATAGTTTATTGAACATATCGTACCTCGCCCGCGATTTCCAATTTGGTAGTCGCGCATGCATGGCTAACGGAAACGGAGCACGAAAGACAATGAAATTCTTCGTCGATACTGCCGAAACAAAAGATATCCGCGAACTGGCGTCTACAGGCCTGATCGACGGTGTTACCACCAACCCATCCCTGATCGTGAAATCCGGGCGCGACTTCAAGGAAGTCATTGCTGAAATCTGCGAAATCACCGATGGTCCGGTTTCTGCAGAAGTCACTGCGCTTGAAACCACCCAGATGCTGGCAGAAGCCAAAGAACTTCTCAAGATCGCCAACAACATTGCCATCAAGGTTCCCCTGACAATCGACGGCCTGAAAACCTGTAAGGCCCTGACCGACGAAGGCCACATGGTCAACGTAACCCTGTGCTTCTCTGCAAACCAGGCTCTTCTGGCTGCAAAAGCTGGCGCGACCTTCATTTCCCCGTTCATCGGTCGCCTGGATGATCTGAACATCGACGGCATGGAACTGATTGAAGATATCCGCACCATCTATGACAATTACGGCTTCGAAACCGAAATTCTGGCTGCGTCCATCCGCAATGCCAACCATGTCAAGGAATGTGCGCTTGCTGGTGCCGATGTGGCAACCATTCCGCCAGCAGTGATCAAGGGTCTTGCAAACCATGCCCTGACCGACAAAGGCATCGAAGCCTTCATGAAAGACTGGGCAACCACCGGTCAGTCCATCCTGTAATCAACAGGGGCGAAGACGGACCCGGTTCCGCCTTAAAGCTTGTGTAAATTTTATCCCCGATGCCGAGACCACCAGCACCGGGGATTTTTGATTCTCCTGGTATCATACCTGAAGCGGCCCACCCGCCGCCGATTCAACAGCATAAGAAACGGCACCATGCCTAGCGATCAAACCAGAAAGCAGACAAGAAAACAGACGAACAACGATGCCCCCCTTATCATCGCGACGCCAGCCCTGCGCGAAAAGCAAAGACGCTGGCTCAAACGCCTTGAAGGCGAGCGCCGCCTCTCGGCCGCTACGCTGGAAGCCTATGATCGCGATCTCGACCAGTTCTTCACCTTTCTGACCCGACATATGGGCGAAGTCTCGGACCTGCCGCATTTTCCCGACCTCAGACCGGCTGACATTCGCGCCTTTATGGCTGAGCGTCGCCGACAGGGAACCGGCTCGCGCTCTTTGGCGCGCAGCATGGCTGGCATCCGTTCTTTTGTCAGATATCTGGAAGAAAGGGGGCTGGCATCCAGCGCTCCATTCAACGCCATCCAGACGCCCAAATATTCCCGCTCGCTGCCCAAGCCACTCAGTGCAGAAAAGGCAAGCCAGCTGGTTGACCCAAGCCAGTCACTTTCCGATGAGCCCTGGGTGACAGCCCGCGACAGCGCGATCATGCTTCTGCTCTACGCCGTTGGCCTTCGCATTTCCGAAGCTTTATCGCTGACGCCGAATAGCGCCCCGCTGCCCGGACAGGACGCCATGACCATAACCGGCAAGGGCGGCAAGCAACGCAGGCTTCCGGTGCTGCCCGTCGTGCAGTCGGCACTTCAGCACTATCTCTCCCTTTGCCCCTTCGATCTGGAACCAGATGAAGCCCTATTCAGAGGCGTACGCGGCGGCGCCCTTAATCCACGCATCGTGCAAAAGACGATCGCTTCCATGCGCGGAGCCCTCGGGCTGCCCGACAGCGCAACACCGCACGCCCTGCGCCACTCTTTTGCAACCCACCTCCTGGCCAACGGTGGCGATTTGCGCACCATTCAGGAATTATTGGGACATGCCAGCCTTTCAACAACACAGGCCTATACCGAGGTAGAGATGTCTGAGCTGATGCAGATCTATCAAAAAGCGCATCCACGCTCCTGAGCACCAATCATAGTAAAACAAAATTCCTCTAACAAAAATTGCAAGGATCTTTCTTGCGATCTGCCCAATAGATGGATTTAAATTCAATAAATTAAATACGACTTAGAATTAATTTTCTATTATTTTTCTTAATTGCAACGTAACACATTTAGTCTATACTTTCCAAAAGGCGTTCTTCACGTCGAGAAACTACCTGTTTTGGCAATCAAACGATATATCGGAGGAGGAGCCAAATGGTATATCGCGCCGCTTTAGTATTTTTACTAGGGCTATTTGTTTCGAGCTTCGCGCAAGCTGGCCAATGCGTTGACTCACAAACGCTTGGGACCTGGGAAAATCCATTTGCCGGTCATCGATATGATCTCACAAAACTCGAGATCAAGGAAATCTGCAACGCACGCACCGTTCCCCATATTCAGGTGAAAGCCTACACCGCATGCGCACCCCGCGATTGCACATGGGGACGGTCCATTGCCCATCAAAGCAGCTCGACCAGCCTGACGGTTGGCTACAACACCTTTTTCGCAAGACGCACGGTTACTGTGTCCATCAATGGCAAACGCATGGACGCAACAGTCTATGACGATTTCCACGATCCGCGGAAAGCAAACACCACACGTTCCTTTGTTCTCTGGCGCAAATAGCCAAAACTATCTGCACCCGACAAAAGAAACGGACATCCCAATCCAGCAAAAAGGCCGCTCTGATAGAGAGCGGCCTTTTGTATATTCTCAAAGACGATATCAGCGGTATGAGCCCGACTACATATGGATCGGACGTTTATCGACCGCCAGCGCGGCTTCTTTGACTGCTTCTGAAAGGGTCGGATGCGCATGAATAGTGCGGGCCAGATCCTCAGCCGATCCAGAGAAGGCCATCAGAACAGAGGCTTCATGGATCATTTCACCGACACCGGCGCCGATCATATGCACGCCCAGAACCTTGTCTGAAGTTTTGTCAGCCAAAACTTTGACGAAACCGTCTGTATGACGCTGCGCCTTGGCGCGGCCATTGGCCGTAAAGGGGAATTTGCCGACATTATAGGCGATGCCAGCTTCCTTGAGCTGTTCTTCGGTCTGGCCGAGAACAGCGATTTCCGGCATCGTGTAAACAACACCCGGAACAAGGTTATAATCCACATGACCGGCCTGTCCGGCCAGAGTTTCTGCCAGCGCAACCCCATCATCTTCAGCCTTATGCGCCAGCATAGGACCGGCAATCACATCACCAATAGCATAGATGCCGTCAACATTGGTCTTGAAATGCCCGTCAGTCGCCACGCGACCGCGTTCTTCCAGTGCAACACCGGCTTCTTCAAGGCCAAGGCCTTCGGTATAAGGACGCCGCCCGATTGCCACCAGAACGATGTCAGCCTCCAGCTCCGAAGCATCCCCGCCCTTTGCAGGTTCAAGGGTTACCTTGACCCCTTTCTTGCTCTTTTCAACGCCGGTCACCTTGGTGCCCAGCTTGAAGTCAAAGCCCTGCTTCTTGAAGATGCGTTGAGCATTCTTGACCACTTCGCCATCCATACCCGGCAGGATGCGATCAAGGAACTCGACCACTGTCACTTCCGAGCCCAGACGACGCCAGACGGACCCAAGTTCCAGACCGATAACACCGGCACCGACCACGATCAGCTTGCCCGGAACCTTGTCCAGTTCCAACGCACCGGTGGAAGAAACAACCTGCTTCTCGTCAATTTCAACGCCCGGCAACGGTGCAACATCCGAACCGGTTGCAATCACGATTGCCTTGGCCTCAAGGGTCTGTGCATCGCCGGTTTCCGGCGTGACTTCCACCTTGCCTGCAGCAAGGATCTTGCCTGCGCCATGAAAGACATCGATCTTGTTTTTCTTGAACAGGAAATCGACACCGCCGACATTGCCGTCGATCACGGCCTGCTTGTGGCCCATCATCGCCTTCAGGTCGAGAGACGGCTTGCCGACCTTGATGCCCATATTGGCAAAGTCATGGCCAGCTTCCTCAAACAGTTCCGAGGCATGCAGCAGGGCTTTTGAAGGGATACAGCCAACATTCAGGCATGTCCCACCATGGGTGCTGCGCTTTTCGACCACAGCCACCTTCATGCCCAACTGCGCGGCACGAATCGCGCAAACATATCCGCCAGGGCCGGTACCGATCACGACCATATCATAAGACATTTCATTCACTCCTGAAGAATGCTGGATTGATGGAGTGTTGGCAAAAACCAAACTCGAATAGCAAAAACGGGGCACACTGGCCCCGTTTCATAAATCGTCAAATCAGATGTCCATAACCAGACGCTGTGGATCTTCAAGGCTTTCCTTGATGCGCACAAGGAAGGTAACCGCTTCCTTGCCGTCCACAACGCGGTGGTCATAAGACAATGCCAGATACATCATCGGACGAATAACGATCTCACCATTACGCACCACAGGGCGCTCTTCAATCCGGTGCATACCCAGAATACCGGACTGCGGCGCATTGAGAATAGGCGTGGACATCATGGAGCCATAAACACCGCCGTTGGAAACGGTGAAAGTGCCACCTTGCATTTCCTCGATGGTCAGCTGACCATCGCGGGCGCGGCGGCCAAAGTCTGCGATTTCCTTTTCGATTTCGGAAAGCGACTTCTGGTCGGCATCCCGCAGAACCGGAACCACCAGACCGCGAGGAGAACCCACGGCAACGCCAAGATGGACGAAATGCTTGTAGACCAGATCCGTGCCATCAATCTCGGCATTCACAGCCGGGATTTCTTCCAGAGCCTTACAGATGGCCTTGGCGAAGAAGCCCATGAAGCCGAGGCGAACGCCATGTTTCTTCTCGAACAGATCCTTATACTGCTTGCGCATCCCCATAACGGCAGACATGTCTACATCGTTGAAGGTTGTCAGCATTGCGGCCGTGTTCTGGGCATCCTTGAGGCGGCGTGCAATGGTCTGGCGCAGCTTGGTCATGCGAACGCGTTCTTCACGGGCCGCATCTTCAGGGGCAGAAGCCGGACGCTTCGCAGCAGGCTGAGGCGCAGAACCGGCTGGTGCGGTGACACCTCCAGCGATCGCATTGATCACATCACCCTTGAGCACCTGACCGCGCACACCAGTGCCGGAAACAGAAGCGGGATCCACTTTCTGTTCGGTCATCATCTTGGCAGCGCTCGGAGCTGGAGGCATGGAGGTCGGTGCAGCGCTCTGAGCAGCAGGGGCAGGAGCTGCGGCAGGCGCGGCCTCTTCCTTCGGAGCTTCTTTCTTGGGAGCAGGAGCCGCAGCTTCGCCTTCCCCTTCAAGCAGCATCGCCAACAGCGCGCCAACTTCAACGGTTTCCCCTTCCGGAGCAACAATATCGCCCATGGTACCGGAAACCGGCGCAGGCACCTCAATGGTCACCTTGTCGGTTTCAAGTTCTACGAGCGGCTCATCGGCTTGAACCGCATCACCTGTTGCCTTGAACCATTGACCGATCGTTGCTTCGGTCACAGATTCGCCCAGTGTAGGGACTTTGATTTCCGTAGCCATTTGATTTTCTCACATTTATTTATTTGGTTCAGCCGTTATTCGGCAAACGCATCATCAAGAAAGGCCCTGAGCTGGTTCATATGCCTGCTCATCAGACCGGTAGCTGTCGCTGCGGATGCCGGACGCCCTACATAGGCCGGCCGTTTAACACTCGCATCAATCTGGTTGAGAACCCATTCCATATAAGGCTCAATGAAGGTCCAGGAGCCCTGGTTCTTCGGCTCTTCCTGACACCAGACCATATCGGCCTGCTTGAAGCGCCCCAGTTCCTTGATCAGGGTCTTTGCCGGGAATGGATAGAGCTGCTCGACACGCATCAGATAGACATCATTGATGCCGCGTTTCTCGCGCTCTTCATAAAGATCGTAATAGACCTTACCCGAACACAGAATGACACGACGGATCTTGTCATCTGACGCCAGCTTGATTTCCTGGTTGGGCCGGATCTCTGCATCATCCCAGAGCACTCGATGGAATGTGCTACCCGCACCAAGCTCGGCGAGATTGGATACCGCACGTTTGTGGCGCAACAGGCTTTTGGGCGTCATAAGGATCAGCGGCTTGCGGAAGCTACGTCTCACCTGACGGCGCAGAATATGGAAATAGTTGGCCGGCGTGGAGCAGTTGGCCACCTGAATGTTATCCTCAGCACAAGACTGAAGATAGCGTTCAAGGCGAGCCGAGCTATGCTCTGGACCCTGTCCTTCATATCCGTGTGGCAGCAGAACCACCAAACCGGACGCACGAAGCCATTTGCGTTCTGCGGAAGAAAGGAACTGATCGAACACCACCTGGGCACCGTTGGCAAAATCGCCGAACTGGGCTTCCCACATGGTCAACCCACCCGGCTCAGCCAGAGAGTAGCCATATTCAAAACCAAGAACAGCTTCTTCCGAGAGCATCGAGTTGATGACCTCATAGCGGTTCTGGCCCTTGCCAACATGGTTGAGCGGGATATAACGGCTTTCATCCTGCTGATCATACAGAACCGTATGACGCTGAGAGAAAGTACCGCGTTCACTATCCTGACCGGAGAGACGCACCGGATATCCCTCACGAACCAGAGAACCAAAGGCCAGCGACTCAGCGGTTGCCCAATCAATTCCCTCACCGGTCTCCATCATCTTGGCTCGGTTATTGAGGAACCGCTGCACCGTGCGGTGAACATTGAAGCCCTCGGGAACCGTTGTCAGCTTTTCGCCGATTTCCCTGAGTTCGTCTACGTCAACACCGGTGTTGCCCGATCGACGATCATCTTCGGCGCTGGCGGTCGTCAGACCAGACCATTTACCGTCGAACCAGTCCGCCTTGTTGGGGGAGAAGCTCTGGCCGGCCTCGAATTCATCATCCAGCATCTTACGCACATCGGCACGCATCTGCTCGAAATCTTCCGGCGTAATGACCCCTTCGGCAATCAACTGATCTGCATAACGCTGCAGGCTGGTTGGGTGCTTGCGGATCTTCTTATACATCAGCGGCTGGGTAAAGGCCGGTTCGTCACCTTCGTTGTGACCGAAACGGCGATAGCAGAACATGTCGATCACGACTGGTTTGCCAAACAGCTGACGGAATTCCGTGGCGATCTTGGCTGCAAACACCACCGATTCCGGGTCGTCCCCATTACAGTGGAAGATCGGAGCCTCAATCATCTTGGCCAGATCAGACGGATAAGGGGACGAACGCGAGAAACGCGGATAAGTCGTAAAGCCGATCTGGTTGTTGATGATGAAGTGGATAGAGCCGCCGGTCCGATGGCCTCTGAGGCCGGAAAGGCCGAAACACTCAGCCACAACGCCCTGCCCGGCAAAGGCCGCGTCCCCGTGGATCAGCAACGGCAGCACCGAGGTGCGATCCACTTCCGTGGTTTCGATGAACTTGCCATCGTCCGCAGAGAGCTGGTCCTGCTTGGCGCGCGCCTTACCCAGAACAACCGGGTTCACGATCTCAAGGTGAGATGGGTTTGCCGTCAGCGACAGATGCACATTGTTATCATCGAAAGACCGGTCCGAAGAGGCACCAAGGTGATATTTCACGTCACCGGAGCCTTCCACATCGTCAGGTGTAATAGACCCACCCTTGAATTCGTGGAAAATAGCCCGATGCGGTTTGCCCATTACCTGACTTAGAACGTTAAGGCGACCACGGTGGGCCATGCCGAACACGATCTGCTTGACGCCCATGGCGCCGCCACGCTTGATAATCTGTTCAAGCGCGGGAATAAGCGACTCGCCACCATCAAGGCCGAAGCGCTTGGTGCCAGTATATTTGACGTCGAGGAATTTCTCGAAGCCTTCCGCTTCCACCAGCTTGTAGAGAATGGCCTTCTTGCCGTTTTCGGTAAAGGCAATCTGCTTGTCCGGCCCTTCGATGCGCTCCTGAATCCAGGATTTCTCAGCCGGATCGGAAATATGCATGAATTCCACGCCAAGGGTGGAACAATAGGTCCGGCGCAGAATTTCGAGCATTTCAGGAATCGTGGCAAACTCGAGCCCCAGAACATGGTCGATGAAAATCTTGCGGGTATAATCGGCTTCGGTAAAGCCGTAGGAGGAAGGATGCAGCTCTTCGTGATCCTTGGCATCTGCCAGATTAAGCGGATCGAGTTCTGCATGCAGGTGACCGCGCATACGATAAGCGCGAATCATCATGAGAGCGCGAACAGAATCGCGCGTTGCCTGCTGAACGGCAGCATCGGTCAGTTCCACACCCTGACCCTGCGCCTTGCTTTTCAGCTTGTCGCCCAGCTTTTTCTCATCGACGACAAAGTCGCCGCCAGCCAACGCAGAGACCAACTCACCATTGGTCGTTGGAGGCCAGTCATCTCGCTTCCAGGATGCGCCACGCGCATTCGCGGCAATGTCACCGCTATCATCCTGCAAATCCTTGAAGAAGACTCGCCACTCTTCTTCTACAGATGTCGGATCTTTCTGAAAACGGGCATAAAGATCTTCGATATAAGACGCGTTACCTCCATAGAGGAAGGAAGATAACGCAAACGCTTCATTTGCGTCCTGACGTGCCATCGCCACCACCGCCGAACCTTCGTTCGGTCTCTTTTTTTCTAGCTCAGCACCATTGCTGAACTGATCTGCTGCCACGAGATAGGTACAATCCCTATCTCGCAGCAATAACGTAATGTCGCGCTTTTACTTATCTTTGAGCAAGTCAACCAAAGTGGTACCGAGACTTGCCGGAGAAGGCGAAACGCGGATCCCTGCGCTTTCCATCGCAGCAATTTTATCTTCAGCCCCGCCTTTTCCGCCGGAAATCACGGCACCTGCGTGCCCCATTGTCCGGCCGGGAGGAGCCGTGCGGCCAGCAATAAAGCCGACCATTGGCTTCTTGCGCCCTTTTTCTGCCTGCTCCTTGAGCCATTCGGCAGCATCCTCTTCAGCGGATCCACCAATCTCACCAATCATGATGATGGATTCCGTTTCCGGATCATCAAGGAACAGATCCAGCACATCGATAAATTCGGTGCCTTTGACCGGATCACCGCCAATCCCTACGGCAGTGGTCTGGCCCAGACCCTCATTCGTCGTCTGAAACACTGCTTCATACGTAAGCGTGCCGGATCGGGAAACAATACCAACCGAGCCTTTCTTGAAGATGGAACCGGGCATAATACCGATTTTGCATTCTTCAGGGGTAAGGACACCGGGGCAGTTCGGGCCAAGAAGACGGGAATTGGAGTTTTCAAGGCGCTGCTTGACCTTCACCATATCCACCACGGGAATCCCTTCGGTGATACAGGTGATGAATTCAACGCCGGCATCAATCGCCTCGATAATTGCAGCAGCAGCCCCTGCAGGCGGCACATAGATCACCGAAGCTGTGGCGCCGGTTGCGTCCTTGGCTTCCTTCACATTGGCAAAGATCGGCAGCTCGGCAGCACATTCAACGCCGGAAGACCAGGTTTCCCCACCCTTCTTGGGATGAACACCTGCCACCATTTTCGTGCCGAAATAATTGAGAGCCTGCTCGGTGTGAAACGTACCGGTTTTACCGGTCAGACCCTGCACGATGATTTTAGTATCTTTGTTGACAAGAATGGACATCGAATTAGGCCCCCTTCACAGCTGCGACGATTTTCTGAGCGGCATCGTTGAGATCATCAGCAGGAATGACATTGAGATCGCTTTCAGCGATCAATTTCTTGCCTTCTTCAACACGCGTGCCTTCCAGTCGCACCACGAGGGGCACTTCAAGCCCGACTTCCTGAACAGCCGTCAACACACCTTGCGCAATCACATCGCACCGCATAATTCCGCCAAAGATGTTGACCAGAATGCCCTTCACATTGGGATCAGAGGTAATGATCTTGAAGGCCGCAGTCACCTTTTCAACGCTCGCCCCGCCACCAACATCAAGGAAGTTGGCCGGTTCAGCTCCGTAAAGCTTGATGATGTCCATAGTGGCCATCGCAAGACCAGCGCCGTTCACCATGCAACCGATATTGCCATCAAGGGCCACATAGGCAAGATCATATTTGGAGGCTTCGATCTCCTTGGCGTCTTCTTCGGTCTTGTCGCGAAGCGCCATCACATCGGGATGACGGAACAGCGCATTGCCATCAAAGGACACCTTGGCGTCCAACACACGCAGACGCTGATTTTCCATGACGATCAGAGGGTTGATCTCGAGAAGGGACATATCCTTCTCGACGAAAGCCTTGTAGAGGATCGGGAAGAGATGCATGCCATCATCGCGTGCAGTGCCTTCCAGTTTCAGCGCATCGCACAACGCGATGGCATTGTCCGCCGTCACGCCCGCATCCGGATTGATCGGCACGGTGAGGATCTTGTCCGGTGTCTCTTCGGCAACAGCTTCGATATCCATGCCGCCTTCGGTCGAAACCACGAAGGCAACGCGACCGCTTGTACGGTCGACAAGGATGGATAGATAGAGCTCTCGGTCAATATCGGCACCATCTTCGATATAGATGCGATTGACCTGCTTACCGGCTTCGCCGGTCTGGTTCGTTACCAGGGTTGACCCCAGCATCTGTCCGACAAACTCGACAACTTCCTCTTTCGAGAAAGCGAGTCGAACACCCCCTTTTTCGCCAGCAGACTCTTCTTTGAATTTGCCTTTGCCGCGACCGCCCGCGTGAATCTGGGATTTAACCACCCAGAGCGGACCGCCCAGTTTTTCTGCAACAGCACCTGCTTCATCAGCGGAAAAGATGGGCAAACCGTCAGCGACGGGCGCACCATATTCCTTAAGCAAGGCCTTAGCCTGATACTCATGAATATTCATGGGATCTCCCCTAATCTTTGGATCGGCCTGATGAACACCGTGAGCAAGCGCCACCAGACTGGTCTTTGCTTGTGGTCTTAATGCACCACTCCCGCGCGCTTCCCGATCCATCCCCATGGGCCGTTTCACGCTTGGAAGTGATGCAAAAATTTAGGCCGGGGAATTCCTGAGCCGTAAGCCAGGAGCACAGGAAAGCCCGGTATCAATCCCTCTCGATTGTTCAAGCCGTCTCAAGAGGGGGGATCTCAATCGCCTATCTTACTCAAGCGAGTTCTGGAGCAAGACGCTGGCAAGCCTCGATGAGGCCCTTCACAGAGTCAACAGAGTTGTCGAACTGTGCTTTTTCGTCTTTGTCCATTTCGATCTCGACAACGCGCTCGATGCCACCAGCACCGATAACGGTCGGAACACCGACATACATGCCGTCGATGCCATACTCACCGGAAAGATGAGCGGCACAAGGCATAACGCGTTTTTTGTCTTTGAGGTAAGATTCTGCCATTGCGATTGCTGAAGCAGCCGGAGCATAGAAAGCAGAACCGGTTTTCAGCAGCTTGACGATTTCTGCACCGCCATCGCGGGTACGCTGAACGATTTCGTCCAGACGGCTCTGCTCGATCCAGCCCATTTTAACCAGATCAGGAAGAGGAATACCAGCAACAGTGGAGTAGCGAATGAGTGGAACCATGGTATCGCCATGACCACCCAGAACAAATGCGGTAACGTCCTGTACGGATACGTCGAATGCGTCTGCCAGGAAGTAACGGAAACGAGCAGAGTCCAGAACGCCAGCCATGCCGACAACCTTGTTGGCAGGCAGACCCGAGAATTTCTGCAGAGCCCAAACCATCGCATCAAGCGGGTTGGTGATGCAGATTACGAAAGCATCTGGTGCATATTTGCCAATGCCAGCACCAACCTGTTTCATGACCTTGAGGTTGATTTCAACCAGGTCATCACGGCTCATGCCAGGCTTGCGAGGCACACCAGCGGTAACGATAACAACGTCAGCACCAGCAATCGCTTCGTAGGACTGGGTACCAGACAGTTTAGCATCGAAGCCGTCTACTGGAGACGATTCAGCAATATCGAGTGCCTTGCCTTCCGGGGTCCCTTCAGCAATGTCGAAAAGGACGACATCGCCCATTTCGCTCAAGCTGGCAAGGTGTGCCAGAGTGCCGCCAATTTGGCCTGATCCGATAAGTGCAATTTTCTTCCGCGCCATATTCAGTTTCCCTTAACGTAAGGTTCTCCCAAAACTGGGAATGGATGGCTGTGTGAGTACCGCGAATCCGGTGCGCTTTCAAGTCGCAGATAGTTTTAAATGCATAAAAAACCCGAGACTTTTGGCGAACTTAACCTTTACGTTAAGGGAATTATAACCTTGAACAATCTTCCAGATATTCGTCTGATTGCATTTCGGTGAGACGGGAGGCCGTACGATCAAACTCGAAGGCCTCTGTTCCGTTCATATTATGCGCCAAATCGAACTGGGAAACCTTGGCCAACGCGATGACGCGCACATGATTGTCATAGAGCGTATCGATCAGGATGATGAAGCGCTTGGCCTCATTGCGCATTGACCGCTCGAATGGCGGAATACCGTCGATAAAGATGGTATGATAGACCTCACACAAGCGCAGATAGTCCGAGGCACCCAAGGGGCGAGCACAAAGATCGTCGAACGAAAAACGGGCCATTCCGTGGTAAGCCTCGGGCACATGGATGCTGCGCCCCTGATTTTCCACCGCGTCGCTGGGCGCGCGCGGGGCCTCAATCACCGTCTCCCACATCGACTGGAAACGGGCCTCGGTTTCTGCATTCTTCGGAAACAGATAAACCGGTTGACCGCCCAGTTTTTCCATTCGGAAATCGGTCCGCGACGAGAGCCGAACCACCTCGCACCGCTCTTTCAAAAGCGCAATGAAGGGCAAGAATAGCTGCCGGTTCAACCCGTCCTTATACAGCAGATCCGGATCAACGTTGGACGTGGCAACCACCACCACACCATCCGCAAACAGGCGGGAGAAGAGACGCCCCAGAAGCATCGCATCGGCAATGTCCGTGACGCTAAACTCATCAAAGCACAACAGACGCATTTCCTGACACAGAGCGTCAGCCACGGGCTTTATCGGATCATCGCCCTTGATCTTGCCACTGGCGATGTCGGCCCGCGCCTGTTTGATGCGCGCATGCATGTTGCGCATGAATTCATGGAAGTGATAGCGCCCCTTGCGCCGAACCGGGGCCACCTCGAAAAACAGGTCCATGATCATGGTTTTGCCACGACCGACCTCACCCCAGATATAGAGCCCCTTTACGGGCTCAACTGGCTGGCGCTTTGCAAACAGCCATCCAAGGGAGGAGGTCTTCCGAGAGAGCCTCTTTTCACTCACCTTTTCAAGCAATTGGTCGAAACGAACGGCCAGCGCCCTCTGATCAGCATCCGCATCGATATCGCCGCGCCGCACTTTGCTGTCATATAGATCCGATACCGAAATGTTGCCCAATTCACTGTTCAATTGCTTGCCTCATCAAGATCCGGCATGAAATGCCCTGAATATACGCCACAATGCCCTGCCTGCCGTAGCCTCAACCAGATCGCAAGAAGAGACATCGAAACAAAGAACAAACAGCACTGACTTTATCCGCACACGCTGACCAAAAGCGACATACGGATGAAACGTAAATAAGAATGGTTCTGCTTTAGGGGAAATGACGGCGCAAGGAAATGATCCCTAAGACGGATGAAGAGCATAAAGCCCCGCTTCATGCTCTCCCACATACACCATCACGCTTAAAGGGCTCTCTCAGATCGAGGAAGACTACCCAGCTCAGCGGGTGAAGGACAAATTACGCCCATCCATCGTTGCCTGACCGGCGAAACGCCCCGGCGCATTCGAATGGAACCGTCCAAGAATGGTCGATCCGTCTTCAGCCAGGAAGACAACCAGCTTTTCGCCATCCAGACGCCATGCGTTGATCCTCTGCA
The DNA here is from genome assembly GCF_963678225.1 of uncultured Cohaesibacter sp. Taxonomy (NCBI): domain Bacteria; kingdom Pseudomonadati; phylum Pseudomonadota; class Alphaproteobacteria; order Hyphomicrobiales; family Cohaesibacteraceae; genus Cohaesibacter; species uncultured Cohaesibacter sp. The sequence goes on from NZ_OY782764.1 coordinate 832,481, forward strand.
GATCGGAGGAACTACAGCCACGCGACGATGCCCGATATCCGCCGGTCCAGTTGGTCAAATTGATATTCAATTTGCACTGCTCGGCTCCAGAGGTCAGCGTCCAGGCCCCCAGCAGATCGGTTCTCTTCAAGCTACGCGCCGAAGACGGCACGGGCTGAGATAACGCCGACATGTCATTCTGAACCGGAGGAGCCAGTTCGGCCTCAGCCCCCATCGCGTTGTTGATCGGCTGTCCGGACTGCTGCCCCGTCGAATAGGACTGGTTCGGATACTGATCATTGGGAATAAGAGATCCAAGCGCCTGACTCTCGACAGGCGACGTCGGAGCTGGGTTCAATGGGGATGCGTCATTGCCACCAAACCGGTCAAAGCCAGCGGATGAACAAGCTGTCAGCAACAAACCGGCACACAAAAGCGCGGAATAGCGAATCATACCACTCTCCTTACGTCACACAGATAAGAGTTTTGATTCTTATTGGTAAATATTCAAGGACCAACTGAAAGATCCGTTAATTTCAAGCAGAAACTGGTCAAGATTTCTTCAGAACCAGCATATTGCCTTCTTTATTCACACCAACCCAGACACCGCGCCCATCAGACCGCAGTTTGACAATGTCGTCGCCCATATGGTCGCGCAACACCAAACGGTCATCAAAGGCCACCCAGCTGTCCAGCATGAACAGGCTCGTCGGGCAAGCAGAATTCCCCGAGGCCTTGTAACCATAATCCCTGCGGGCATCCTCAAGAACCAGTTCACAACTCTCTGAAAGCCCTAAGGAGGAGCCCAGTTGCCTGAGCTTTTCCCTTGAGTTCTTCGGCTGTAACTTCCAACGACCAACATAGGGCTTGAGTTCCGCATGGGTCGTGCCTGCAGGCACAAAATTCTGCGAAGCTTCGGCATAGGCCTGCCGGAATTCAGCATCTACGGCATCAAACGCCGCGCCCGGCTCGGCAACACCCAGAGAGCCTTCATTAGGTTTGGAAAATTTATCTGCCGCTGACGCGAGCGCAAGATCAGCGCTTTGGTCTGGCATGGCCACAGGGCCACGATCCACCTTGCTGGCTGTTTGCTGAGGGCTGCTCTGGCTTGATGAAAGCCCTCCGGAAGACACCGCACAGCCCCCAAGCGCCAAGGCGAAGAGAGAGATGGTCATGAGTGTTCCAGATCGTTTCACAATCAGCCCCAAAAGCGCATAAAGAAGGAATGCGGCCCCGCCTTGTACGCCCCAAAACCACACCAAACCAGCCAAAAGCCGGAAGAATCAGTAATTTGCGCAAAGCGGATACCCGATACGTATCAACGGATAACAGGGAAATGTGGCAAAGACAAAAGTTTTTTGCCCAAGCCTGCGTACCATAAGACCAATTCACAGGACCACATCGAATAACAGCCACTCCGGGACGCAATATACCCCAAAACAAAAAGCCCTCCGAGGACACTCGGAGAGCCTTGTTCTTAAAGCAACAGTGCTCGCCTGTTACTTGTCAGCAACAGAACGGCCAGCCGAACCAAGATCCTGCATGGCTTCTTCGAGGCGGGCAATCATGCCCTCTTCGCCTGCACGCAGCCATTTGCGCGGATCGTAGAATTTCTTGTATGGCGTGCCGTCTTTCGGATCCACCTGATGTTTGAAAGCAACCGGATTTTCATCAACTTTCGCACCAACAGCCTCAGCAAAGGCAAACTGGATGTCGGTGTCGATGTTCATCTTGAACACACCATAGGACACAGCCTCGGAAATCTGCTCTTTCGGAGACCCAGAGCCACCGTGGAACACCAGGCTCAATGGCTTGTCGGCCAGATTGCGTTCCTTGGCAACCAGCTCCTGAGAATGTTTCAGGATTTCCGGACGCAGCTTGACGTTGCCCGGAGCATAAACGCCATGCACGTTACCGAAGGATGCAGCCACAGTGAAGTGACCGATCTTGGACAGGATGTCATAGGCATAAAGAACATCTTCAGGCTGGGTGTAGAGACGTGGATCGGCTGCATCGCCTTCTTCCAGCTCTTTACCGATGCCATCTTCTTCACCGCCGGTAACACCAAGCTCGATCTCAAGGCTCATGCCCATCGGCGCCATGCGTTCTAGATATTTGGCGCTGATCGCAACGTTGTCTTCCAGAGATTCTTCGGACAGATCGATCATGTGGGAGGTGTAAAGCGGACGACCGTTCGCCTTGTAGTATTTTTCACCTTCGTCCAGCAGACCGTCAATCCAAGGCAGCAGCTTCTTGTTGCAGTGGTCGGTGTGAAGGACGGCACAGATGCCATATTCTTTTGCCAGCAGATGTACATGCTGCGCAATGGATACAGAGCCCAAAACACGCGCGCGCATCGCATCAGGAGCACCCTGACCAGCGAAGAACTGTGCGCCGCCGTTCGACATCTGAATGATGATATCGGATTTTGCTTTGGCAGCTGCTTCCATTACCGCATTGAGACTGTTGGTGCCGGTAACGTTGACGGCTGGCAGAGCATATCCACCTTCTTTGCATGCTTCCAGAAGCTGCAAATACTCTTCGCCAGTGATGACGCCCGGGCTCAATTTGATTCCGCTCACGCTGATCTCCCTTAAAGTTTCGAGACTAAATTAATTCTCGATAGTCAAATAAAACATTCCTTCTCCAACGTCCAGAAAATAGCAAAGAAAGAAGCGATATCGGCACTATCGGTTAGTATTTTTCCTGTGTTAGCACAAATCATTGAACAGCTTCAATGTTTACCCGCAAACGCAGAAAGGCAAATGCCAATCAGTGGCATTTCATTGCCTATATCAGCCTTTTTACATGGGCTGACATGCAGACACAGCAGACCAGACGCAAAGATGATCCTGATCTGACAGGCTTTCCAGTGTATCAAGCAGCCATGGAACCGGGCAACAACCCTGACGCAACGGCCCGATCTATGGCTAGGCGCAGATCCGCATAGGTTTCCCTTACCGCCCTCTTGCGATGCCCCGGAAGATCAAGCCTATCAAAAGAGCCTGGCACCTTAAGATAGGTAACAGGGGGATTGTAGGGAAAGATCGGGCGCTTGTGCGCCCCTCTTGCCGGTTCAAATCCAACCACCAGATCAATGCGTGGCGAATAGGCCTGCAAGAAAATATCGACCGGTTTAGGACAATAGTCCTCCGGCGCAATGCCATTCCCTCTGAGCACGTCAAACACATGCCTGTCCAGTCGATCCGCAGGTTCGAATCCGGCGCTGAATGCACGCACGGCATTATTGAGCCCCCGATTGAAATAAGCTTCAGCCATGATGCTTCGATCATTGTTCGTTTCATCAAGGAACAGGATATTCGTTTGCAGCATGAAACCCTCCGTTCTGCCAACGCTCAGGCAGCCAACTAAACAAACTTTCCGACAACTCCGTGACAATTCCGCAAGAATTGTCATTCTCTCCCCCGAAGCCGGCCGGAAATCAGGAATGGTGTTTGGTTGACAATGTCACTCTTCACATGGCCTCACACCAACAGCATTTCAAGAATGCAAATTTCTTTTTTATTTCAACAACTAAGATGACCCCTTCTCGCATTCTCGCCACATTCCCTATCATCCACAATTGGACACTTTCGCTTAAAAGCGGTTACGGCAAAGACAAAAAAACCGCCCACCAGATCTCTCTGGAAGACGGTTCTGATTCACGCTATTTCCGGCTCAGAGCCAGAAACGACACACCATATTAAACAGCGCGTTCAAGCAGCATACGCTTGATTTCGGCAATTGCCTTGGCCGGGTTCAGGCCTTTCGGGCAAACCTTGGTGCAGTTCATGATCGTGTGACAACGATAGGCACCGAAGGCATGATCGAGCTGGTCAAGACGTTCACCGGTATATTCGTCACGACTATCGATGATCCAGCGATAAGCCTGAAGAAGAGCCGATGGGCCGATGTAACGATCGCCATTCCACCAGTAGGATGGGCAGGAGGTCGAGCAGCAGGCACACAAGATACATTCATAAAGGCCGTCCAGTTTCTGACGATCTTCATGAGACTGCAGCCATTCGGTGTCTGGAGCCGGCGTATCGGTTTTCAGATAAGGCTCGATGGAAGCATGCTGGGCATAGAAATTGTTGAGGTCAGGCACAAGGTCTTTGACCACTTTCATATGCGGCAGCGGATACACATTCACAGACTTGGACTTGCATTCGTCCATACCGAAGGTACAGGCGAGATTGTTTGCCCCGTCGATGTTCATGGCGCAGGAACCGCAGATGCCTTCACGGCAAGAACGGCGCAACGTCAGGGTCGCATCGATATTGTCTTTAATGTAGAGCAGCCCATCGAGAACCATCGGGCCACAATCGTCACGATCGACATAATATGTGTCAATCTGGGGGTTTTTGCCGTCATCAGGATTCCAGCGATAAACGCGGAATTCGGTCAAGTTGGTCGCACCTTCAGGCTTTGGCCAAGTCTTGCCTTCTTTAATCCGTGAATTTTTCGGCAGCGCAAGTTCAACCATCTTTTCGCTCCGTATTCGGGTCGCGCCCTTATCGCATCAAGGCGAGCTCGGGCTTTAATTTCGAAAAGGCCGGGCAACGTCATGCTGCCCGACTTGAAAGACATTAGTAGACGCGAGCTTTCGGCGCGATCTTGGCAAGGTCGATGCCGCCTTCTTCCTCAGAAGTGAGCGGATCGAGAATAACCGGACGATAGTCAAGTTTGACATCGCCATTTTCAGCTACCCAAGCCAGCGTGTGCTTACGCCAGTTTTCGTCGTCACGACCACCCAGAGGACCATCTTTATAGTCTTCACGAGCGTGTGCACCGCGGCTTTCCTTACGAGCTTCAGCACCAACGACCGTTGGAAGGGCGTTGATCATCAGGTTCTGAAGTTCGAGGGATTCCATGAGGTCGGAGTTCCAGATCAGTGACCGGTCTGTCACTTTCATTTCACTCATTTCGCCCCAAAGAGCGGCCATTTCCTTGCAGCCCTGTTCCAGCGTTTCCTGAGTACGGAAGACGGCGGCGTTGTTCTGCATGCTCTTCTGCATCTTCAGGCGCAACTGAGCAGTGGTCTGTGAGCCGTTTGCATGACGGACCATGTCGAAGTTGGCCATGATCTTGTCAAAGCAAGCCTGGTTCGGCGTCGGCATCGGAGCTTCGCGGTCGATAACCTTGCCAGCCTTGATAGCTGCTGCACGGCCAAAGACCACAAGGTCGATGAGCGAGTTGGAGCCAAGACGGTTGGCACCGTGAACCGAGGCACAAGCAGCTTCACCAACAGCCATGAGGCCCGGCGCAACTGCGTTCGGATCGTCCTTGGTCGGGTTGAGCACTTCACCCCAATAGTTGGTCGGAATACCACCCATATTGTAGTGAACGGTCGGCAGAACCGGAATAGGTTCCTTGGTCACGTCAACACCAGCAAAAATCTCGGCTGATTCGGAGATACCCGGCAGACGCTCTGCCAACATGTCCGGATCAAGGTGATCAAGATGCAGGAAGATATGGTCTTTGTTCGGGCCAACACCGCGACCTTCGCGAATTTCGATGGTCATGCAGCGGGAAACCACGTCACGGGAAGCTAGGTCCTTGGCGCTCGGAGCATAACGCTCCATGAAACGTTCGCCTTCAGAGTTGACCAGATACCCGCCTTCACCACGAACACCTTCGGTGATCAGGCACCCAGCGCCGTAGATGCCGGTCGGGTGGAACTGAACGAATTCCATGTCCTGCAGCGGCAGACCAGCACGGGCGATCATGGCATTACCGTCACCGGTAATCGTGTGGGCAGACGTTGCGGAGAAGTAGCAACGACCATAGCCACCGGTCGCCAGAACAACCATTTTGGCGTTGAAGCGATGGATGGTACCGTCATCAAGGTTCCAGGCAACCAGACCTTCACAGGTACCGTCTTCGTTCATCAGCAGATCAAGACCGAAATATTCGATATAGAACTCAGCCTTGTTGCGGATGGACTGACCATAAAGCGTATGCAGGATAGCGTGGCCGGTACGGTCGGCAGCAGCGCAGGTACGCTGCACAGCAGGCCCTTCACCATAATTCTGCATGTGGCCACCGAACGGACGCTGGTAGATCTTGCCTTCTTCGGTACGCGAGAAAGGAACACCATAATGTTCCAACTCATAAACCGCAGCCGGAGCCTCACGCGCAAGATATTCCATGGCATCGGTATCACCGAGCCAGTCAGAGCCTTTGACGGTGTCATACATATGCCACTGCCAGCTGTCAGGCCCCATGTTTTCAAGTGATGCTGCGATACCGCCCTGTGCGGCAACCGTGTGCGAACGAGTTGGGAAAACCTTGGTTACGCAAGCGGTACGCAGACCCTGCTCGGCCATGCCGAGGGTTGCGCGCAGACCAGCGCCACCGGCCCCCAAAACGACAACATCGTGATAGTGGTCGTGAACTTCGTAGGCACGACCATTGATATTATAAGTATTGGCCATCTGATCTTACCCTCCAAATGCCACTTTAAGCACCGCAAAGAAAAGGGCGGCACAGACGACGATAGCCGCGAAGCTGTTCAGGATCTTGGACAGCGTGCGATATAGCTGATTCTGGAAATAGTCTTCCGGAATGGTGATAGCGCCCAGATAAGCGTGATATCCGGACACGGCGATAACCAACAGAAGGAAAATCGCGACAAGCGGATGCCCAACAAGCGCTCTGGCCTGCTCATAGTCGGATCCTGCAGCGGCCATTACAAAAATAACGAAACCGATTGTGAGGAAAACCAGAGCAAAAGCGGTAAGCCGGATCATCCAGTGATGTTCCGTGCCGTGATGAGTTTCACCAAGGCCACGAATGATTTTGGTAGATGTTTTCATTTCTCTCTCCCCGTCCTCACATCACAGCATAACCGATGATCCAGATAACGACCGTCAACAGGAAGCCGCCCAGGATGGTTGCGCGATAAAGGAATTCAATCTGGGGCTTCTCGATCATCACAGGAATATCCCACAGGAAGTGACGGATACCACCAAGCATGTGATGCATGAGTGACCAGGTAAAGCAGAACAACACAAAGCGCCCCAGAATGGAGCCCCAGAGGGTCTGCGCGGTTTCAAAAGCTTCAGGCCCGATTGCCAGAGCAATCAGCCAGTACGCCAAAAAGAATAAGCCGATGTAAGCACCAACCCCGGTTACACGATGGCTAATGGAAGTCGCCATCGACAGGGTGATCTTGTAGGCAAAGTTTTGGACATGGGGAGATGTAGGGCGTTTACCCTTCAGGTCGACGTCTGTCATATTTTCGGTCCTCGACAGCTGACACTTACGTATTACGTAAAAATAACCAGGTTTTGGTCTGCATGTCTGTTGTCATAGCGAGATTTCTGGATCTGGTCAAAGCGACCAACCCGCTAATTCGATGAAATTTGTCCAAACTGCGCCTAACGGACAGCATCACATTTGAACAATAATGCCATTATCTCGATCAAGATTAAGATCAAGTAAGCAATATCTTAGCGGACGTGACGAAACTTAATTGCAATAATGGGGATGATATATGATATTTCGCAAATCCTCCCGACTTTTGGCTAACTAGCCACAAGACATTTATAAAAAGACACACCAAGTGGCTTCTAACCGCAAACGCAAGACAGAATCCTAGTGCCTTTTCCTCCAATTGATTCCAGCTGGTCGGGGTCGAACAAACGGCCCCTCAACCAAACCGGTTCCCTTTCTTGTACCATGTTCAGCGCGGAAGCACCAACCACAGATCCGTGTCCAGGATAACAGAAGGTTCATAGCCAGCCTCATTTTTCCCCGGATATGCACTGCATGGCGCGTCTTTGGTCGCATAGAGCCGGATTCGCAAGGCCCCGACATCATCGCGAGCGGGTAGCGCCGCCTTGTCAACAATCTCCGACCAGGCGAATACGGTTTCCCCGGCGAACAGGGGTGCGACATGTCGCCCTCCATTGATGGCAGCAATGTGGAAAGCATTGGATAACCCGTTGAAAGACAAAGCGCGGGCAAGCGAGATGACATGCCCGCCATAAATGAGTCGGCGCCCGAATCGCCCCTTACCCTCCGTAAACTGGTTGAAATGCACCTTGGCTGTATTCTGATAAAGACGGGTCGCCATCTGGTGCTCGGCTTCCTCGACCGTCATACCATCCACATGATCGATTCTTTCGCCCACCTCATAGTCATCCCACTTGTAGGGAGAGCCGGAGAGGTCGGTGTCGAAGTCCTCAACATCGAGAATGGGCACCGCATCCCCCAGCGCATCAGGCGCCAGAGCGGCAGGGAGCGAGGGGACCGTGTCATGCCCGGTCGGCGTTGATGGGTCCTTCTTGCGCACCATCACCCAGCGAACATAATCCAGCACCGTGTCCCCGTGTTGATTGACCCCGCAGGAGCGCACATAAACAACACCGGTCTTGCCATTGGAATTTTCCTTGAGACCAATCACCTCCGACGTTGCAGTCAGGCTATCGCCGGGAAAGACGGGCACAAGAAACCGACACCCGGCATAGCCAAGATTGGCCACGGCATTGAGCGAAATATCCGGTACGGTTTTGCCAAAGACAATATGAAAGACCAACAGGTCATCCAGTGGGGCCCTTTCATAGCCGATGGAACGCGCAAAAGCATCCGAACTCTGCACCGCAAAACGGGATCCATAGAGCGCAGTGTAAAGCGAGACATCGCCCTCGGTCACAGTGCGCGGCGTTGCATGCCGGATAACTTGACCGACTGAAAAATCTTCAAAAAAGTTACCAGGATTGGTCTTGCTCATCGTCCCCTCCCCTTACACACCACTCGAGCAGAGCGGCAGACTGTGCAGGCAATATATTGCACCGCAGCAAAGCTGTCATTTGGAGGAAAGGCGGATAAGCAAAAGGGATGCCGCCTTGGACATCCCTCATAGTACCACGCATCAAGAAACGAATAATTCAGGCCGGCTTGGCAGGCGCATCACTGATGGATTTTTCCGAGCTGTCCGCCTGACCGTGCACCCAATAGCCAGCGGCTTTCATCCATTGCAGCGGATGGCCCTTCTCTTCAAGAAAGAAGGTCCGAATCGCCTTGGCAACGCGTGCTTCAGCGGCAATCCAGATATAAGTACCCTCGCCGCAAGAGACATCCTTGATGCTTTCAAGGAAAGGTGTCGAACTGGCAGCCTCTTTCTCAGAGCGATGAATCCAGTGCATCGTGAGCTCGGCGTCAGTCTGAAAATCCTGCTCATCCTCAGAGCCGGGGATCGCCGCAAAAGCTACCACCTCTGTGTTCGGCCCCATTTCTTCCACCCAGCGCCCTAGTGCAGGCAAACCCGTTTCATCCGCGATCAGCACATAGCGCGCGATATCCCCCTTGAGGACGGCAGAGCCGCGCGGGCCACCGATCTGCAGATGGTCACCCGGTTTGACAGAAAGAGCCCACGCCGTCGCCGGTCCTGCATCATGCACAGCAAAATCGACCGTCAACGTCCGCGCCTCATTGTCATAGGCGCGCGGCGTATAATCCCGCATCACCATCATGCCGCTGGGGTCAGGCACAAACAGCTTCATGTGATCATCGGCTGCCAGACTGGTAAAATCCGCCAATTCGTCACCGATCAGCGTGACCCGGATCATCGATGGCGTCAGCCGCTCGACCGTCTTCACCTCCAGATCCCGCTTCTTCAGCTCATGGCGCACGCGTTCAAGCGTCGGGGCGAGGGTCGAGGCATTGGTGTTTTCTGAAGTCATGCTTTCATCACTCAATCTGTTTTTTAAAATATCTGAACCATATCGGAAGCAAACGAGATAATTCAAGAGTTTCCAACTCAACTTTTATGCATCAATGCCAGAAAAGCCGCACCCTTTTCAACCCTGCCATTTCAATCCGTATGTGTATTTTCTACTATGCGGAGCGCCCAGTCGAATCAGACACGCGCGGAGCGAGGTGCAACCAACCAGACCCGAGCCATCAGAGACCCAGTCATGCCCCACACCAACGCCTCTAAAGAATCAACCACACCAGACACCCACTCGACAGCGAAGGTAAGCCTGGCCCCTTTTGCCGAGGCCGATTTCCAGAGCTGGTTTGATCATTGCACCGAAGAATATGCCAAGGACAAGCAGAAGACCTTTGGCTGCACACTGGAGGCAGCCCGCACCTATGCCCAATCCAGCATGCAGAATGCCCTTGCCGATGGTTTGCAAACCAAAGACAACCATTTGTTCAAGGTGATTGATGAAAAAGGCGACAGGATCGGCGCAATCTGGATTGCGGTGCAAACCCAATTCAATCAGAAGAGCGCCTTCATTTACGACATCGAGATTGAGGGTAATGAGCGCGGCAAAGGATATGGGCGCGCTGCGATGCTGGCTCTGGAGGCGGAAGTTGCCAAAATGGGTCTCCCCTCTATCGGCTTGCATGTCTTTGCCTTCAACGAGCGGGCCTTTGCCCTTTATCAATCCCTCGGCTTTGAAGTCACCGATTACACGATGCGCAAAAAAATACAGCCTCAAAAATGAGGCTGTTCAATTCACTCTTTGGTCAGATGAGCGCCGTTGAAACGCAATCTGATTATAGCTCACCCAGAACCACGTCCCGGCTATACTCAAACGGCTCGACAAGCTTGGTCACCGCCTGCCCACATTTCATCACTCGTGCTTCGGCATCATAGGCATAACTGGGAGAGCCATGCAGCTCCCACCCCTTGGAGAGAGCCTCGGTGACCCGGTGACAGAAGTTGGCGTCGTCGGCGCCTGTGAGAAACCGGTATACTCTTTGTTTTTCGTTCATGACTATTCCTCATCCCGAGCCGCAATGGCTTCGGCAATATCCACCAGACGACGGGCCATCTCTGCGTGCAGCCGTTCGACCATTTTACCATCAATCGTCATGACATTCTTTGACTGATTCTCCGGTGCATCGAAAGCCTCGATCACCTTGCGGCCCCAAGCCACCGCGTCAGCATCCGGTGAGAAGATGCGGTTGCAGTCGGCAATCTGTTTGGGATGGATCAGCGTCTTGCCATCCATGCCCATTTCCACACCCTGCTCGCACTCGGCAACGAACCCATCCAGATCGTTGAAATTGTTGAACACCCCATCAATGATATCCAGATCAAAGCTTCTGGCGGCGGCCTGACAATTCATCAACCAGCTATAGACCGGCGCCCGTCCGGGCACCATCGCAACGCGGGTTTCCTTGACCAAGTCATTGGTTCCCAAGACAAAACAGCTCAAGCGGCGACCATGATACTCTTTTGTTGCTTCAGCAATTTCCAGCGCCCGCAACATCCCTTGCGGGGTCTCCATCATGGCCCAAATCTTGATATCCTGATCGGCGCCTGCATCATTCATCTTGCGCCCGACCATATAGACATCTTCTGCGCAATTGACCTTGGGAACAAGAATGGCATCCGGCTTGGCTTCAATCGCAGCAGCCAGATCATCCGGCCCCCATTGGGTCTCAAGACCGTTGATGCGAATGACCACTTCACGGTGCCCGAAGCCCCCTTCCTTGACAGCTTCGGCAACCTGGGTCCGGGCCATTTCCTTCATGTCAATCGCAACGGCATCTTCCAGATCCAGAAGCAGCACATCCACATCAAGGCTGCGGGCTTTTTCAAGAGCACGGGCATTGGATCCGGGCATGTAAAGAGCTGTTCGGCGCGGACTGAAAGACATTGAAATTTCTCCGATCTTTGAGGCAATATGCTGGCGCGCGACAACTTAAAACACAAAAGCGCGCCTAGCCATCCCCTTCCTTAGGCCAACCTCCCCTTAAGGAAGACAAGAAGAAAAGCGGAACAGCAAATGAAACAGGCAGATCTCGTCATTATTGGTGGCGCAATCATGGGGGCTTCTGTGGCCTATTTCCTGAAAAAGGATCTCGGCTTCGAAGGCTCTGTCATTGTGGTCGAAAAGGACCCCACCTATGCCAACAGCTCAACCACACTTTCGGCGGCTTCGATTCGCCAGCAATTCTCGACTCCGGAAAATATTGCCCTGTCCAAATTCGGCCTCAAATTCTTTGACGAATTGAAAGACCGCTTCGGACCAGAGGCCGATATCGCCTATCATGAAGGTGGCTATCTACTGCTTGCCAGTGAAGAAGGCCTGCCTATTTTGGAAAACAACCACCGCATTCAGGTCGAAAATGGTGCGCCTATTGAATGGATGACTCCCGGCCAGATGGCGGACAAGTTCCCATGGCTTAATGTCGATGATCTCGCCGCCGGTACATACGGCGCCAAAGGCGAAGGTTGGTTCGACGCCCACATGTTCCTTGATCTGGTGCGCAAGGGCGCCATTGCTGCGGGAGCCGAATTCATCAAGGACGAAGTCGTCGCCATGGAAAAGAGCGGCGACAAGGTGACCGCGGTCAAACTCAAATCGGGCGAGACCATTGCTTTCGGAGCAGCCGTCAATTGCGCCGGCGCGGCGGCCGGTCATGTCTCCTCCATGCTGGATATTGCCCTGCCGGTCGAGCCGCGCAAACGCACCGTTTTCGTCATCGACAACAAGAAGCCACATCCGAATATGCCTCTCATCGCAGACACTTCAGGCGTCTATATCCGCCCGGAAGGCGAATTCTACATCTCAGGTCTGCCACCCATTGATGATCCCGCCGCCGACATTGACGATCATGATCCTCATTATGATCTGTTTGAAGATGTGGTGTGGCCCGCGCTTTATAATCGCATGCCCGGCTTTGATGCCATCAAGATGGTCAATGCATGGGCCGGTCACTATGAATATTGCACGCTGGATCAGAATGCTTTCATCGGCGCTCATCCAGAGCTGACCAACTTCTATTTCAATGCAGGTTATTCCGGCCACGGCCTCCAGCATGCACCCGCTGCGGGGCTTGCCATTGGAGAACTGTTCCTCTATGGCGAATATCGCACATTCGATCTTGCGATATTCGGATATGAGCGGATTGCCAACAACAAGCCAGTCCGTGAATTCAACATCATCTGATCGGCATCATCGGCAACCATACTCAAAAAGGTGCGGCAAAACCCGCACCTTTTCTTTTTCAATATCCCTTTCAGAACAATGATTTGCAGATTTTACCAATTGCAACAATCAGACATAGTGGAAAAATTCCAAAGCAGCCTGAAATAGTCAGCTAGCCAATATCATTCGCGCCACAGATATCCGAGACTTCGACCATGCCCACCCCAATTGATCAATATACCCAAGACCAGATCCGCGCGGCACGAGAGACCGGCAAGCTCACCCACAAGAACCCGGCTGTGGTCGCTGCTGCACAGAATAGCGGCATCCCCATGGAACTTGATACGTCATGGGGAAAGACAGAAGAAAAGCACGAAGCGGGCGCATTTGAAGGAGCATCCAATGCGATCGACCAGGCGTGGCGCAAAATACCGCTCTGGTTCTATCTGGTACCCGCCATTCTATTCGGCGCTTTTCTGGCAATCAAATGGCCAGGACCTAACGACGGAACAAATGAAAGGCTGCTCGCCGCAGCCATCGGCTTTGTGGGCGGCGGGCTGCTCATCCCGGTTCTGCGCCTTATCACCAACACTGTTATCATCCTGGCCATCATCGCGGCGGTCATGTTCGCAGTCTATTTCGTCTATCGGGGAAGCATGTAATCCACCATCATCGAGCATGGTATCCGGCTCTGTATCGATTAGCGCTCGATTTCGGCACCCGTTTTCGGCTATGAAAAGATCGCGAATAACATACCCGTCAGAGAGTTCAACATCATCTGACGCAAACGACAAAGAGATGATCGCATGACCGACCTGATGGCCCAAACCGGCAATCCCAATGCGCGCGACGCCCCGTTTGTGGCAAAACCGATCATCGTCATTTCATCTCATGTCATGGCTGGCGCTGTGGGCAACCGCGCCGCTGCCTTCACGCTGGAGCGTCTGGGATTCCCGGTCTGGGAAGTCCCGACGGTCATTCTTCCCTGGCATCCGGGCCACGGCCCGGGCACGGTTCAGAAGATTGATCCGGATTTGTTTGCCAAAAGCCTCGAAGATCTGTCCCGCCATCCCGATTTTGCCTCGGTCAGCGCCATTTACTCTGGATATCTCGGCTCTCTGGAGCAGGTAGCGGCCATTGCCACGCTTGTTGACAAATTCAAACAAGCCAATCCGGAAGGCCTCTATTTCTGCGATCCCGTGGTCGGCGACAAGGGAGGCCTCTATATGGCCGAGCCGATCGCCGTTGCCATCCGCGATGCGCTGATCCCGCGTGCGGACATCATTTCGCCCAACCGCTTCGAGCTTAACTGGCTCACCGGCTCTGCTGAAGAAAACAATATCGGCCTCATCGAACAGGCCAAAAAGCTGGGACGCAAGACCACACTGATCACCAGCGCCTTTGCCCTGATGCGTAACTCCATCGCCAACCTGCTCATTCAAAAAGGCACCGCCGATAAAAAACCGTTGCCGATCATGTGCGAACATCCCGCCATTCCCAATCCGCAGAATGGCACAGGCGACATGATGGCCTCCCTGTTTCTGGGCCACAAACTGGCTGGCGCGTCCGATGAAATGGCGCTCAAGAAAGCCTCAAGCGGCGTCTTGGAAGTTGTCACCCGTTCGGCCAATCTGGGCTACAGGGATTTGGAAGTTGCCCGTTTTGCCGACCGCTTCCACTCTCCCATGGCGATGGTCAACATGCGCCAGATCGGAGCAGGTCCCAAACTGACGCGGGTCAGACGCGCGCCCAAAAAGCCGCAGCCGCTGGACTGATGCGCGCTTTTCCCCTTGTTTTCCGCATAGCCGCTTTGACAGATCAAAAAAATCGCGCAGACTTGCGCAACAACTCTTGATTTTTTATGCGCCCAGCGCGAGATGTCATACGGAAAAACCAGTATGCGATGAAAAGAGGATATGATGGCCCAGTTACCTGACCGCTTGCTCGAAGGCTATGCCGAGTTCAAAAAGGGGCGTTTCCCCACAGAACAGGGGCGGTATGAAAAACTGGCCGAAAAAGGCCAGAGCCCCAACATCATGCTCGTTGGTTGTTGCGACAGCCGTGCAGCACCGGAAATCATCTTCGATTCAGGGCCGGGTGAAATCTTCGTCATGCGCAACGTGGCCAACATCGTGCCGCACAAATCCTCTCAGGATGATGGCATCCACGGCACCACGGCAGCGCTGGAATTCGCCGTCAACGGCCTCAAGGTCGAGCATATCGTTATCATGGGCCACGGGCGTTGCGGTGGCGTGAAAAGCTATATTTCCGCAGGCGATTCCGAACCCCTGTCAGAAAGCAACTATATCGGCAAATGGTCTGGCCAGCTGCAGGCTGCCGACAACCCCATCCGCTACAAGGCGCTCAATCGCCCCGATCTGGATCATGGCGGACTGCTGGAACGCTCTTCGATCATCCATTCGCTGGAAAATCTCTATTCCTACGATTTTGTCAAAACCCGCGTGCTGGAAGGCAACCTGACCCTGCATGGCGCATGGTTCGACATCTCGACCGGCGAACTGGAATATTACGAAGAAGAACAGGGCACCTTCCTGAAGGTCTAATCTGCCCGTCCTTCTCTAAATCTATTTGATCAATAAAAAACCGGCCTGGTGCTAACCAGACCGGTTTTTCAATTTGATGCATCTCGCACAAGAAGCCTTACTTATGCCTCAGCGCGTGGTTTAACCAGACCGCGATTGATCAGGGCTTCTGCGATCTGAACGGTGTTCAGGGCAGCGCCTTTACGCAAGTTATCGGAAACAACCCAAATATTAAGGCCGTTATCAACGGTCGAATCTTCGCGAATACGGGAGATGTAGGTCGCATCTTCACCAGCCGCTTCAACCGGGGTGATGTAGCCACCGTCTTCGCGTTTGTCGACAACCAGACAACCCGGAGCTTCACGCAGGATATCGCGGGCTTCATCAGCGGAAATCGGCTGTTCGAACTCGAGGTTCACAGCTTCACCGTGAGAAACAAAAACCGGAACGCGCACGGCCGTGCAGGTCACCTTGATTTTCGGATCGAGCATTTTCTTGGTTTCGGCCACAACCTTCCATTCTTCCTTGGTGGAGCCGTCATCCATGAATTTGTCAATATGCGGGATCACGTTATAGGCAATGCGCTTGGTGAATTTGTTCACTTCGATCGGATCGGAAACAAACACCGCGCGGGTCTGGGTGAAAAGCTCATCCATGGCTTCCTTGCCAGCGCCAGAAACGGACTGATAGGTGGAAACAACGACGCGCTTGATGGTTGCCTTGTCATGCAGGGGCTTCAAAGCAACCAGCAACTGAGCCGTTGAGCAGTTCGGGTTGGCGATGATGTTGATGCGATCTTCTTTCTTGATCCAGTCTTCCAGCACATGCGCGTTCACTTCCGGCACGATCAGCGGAATACGCTCGTCATAACGCCACTGGGAGCTGTTATCGATCACGATGCAGCCCTGTGCCGCGATCTTTGGTGCCCACTCGGCAGAAAGGCTGCCGCCAGCTGACATCAGGCAGAAATCAGTGTCGGAGAAATCATAGTGATCCAGCACCTGACATTTCAGATTTTTGTCGCCAAAGGACACGTCCTTGCCCTTGGAGCGGCTGGAGGCCAATGCGACAACTTCATCAGCGGGAAAACCACGCTCGGCAAGAATGTCGAGCATTTCACGACCCACATTGCCCGTAGCCCCGACAACTGCAACTTTATAACCCATTTTCAATGATCTCCTGATCCGCAAGCTCCCCCTAAGGTTTCCGCTCTGCCCTGTGCTTTCGCTGGTTGGCAGGCGGTTTCGCTCCCCTCACATCCCTGGGGGAAGCCGAAGCAGGGAGCGAGAGGGGCCTAAACCTTGGTGGTGGTAGTGGTTGTTGTGTCTGTCATCTGGCCAGCAGTGAGAGCACCAGCGACAACGCCAGTGGTTTTGCTCATCATTCCTGTTTTCATTTCAAATGCCATATCACAGTGTCACACGCAGCAAGCGTATGCCCAACCCTCTCGGTTCACGTCATGCCTTTTGCTTTATGGGTGCCTGCAAGTCAAGACAAAATCAGCACATAACGCCCATGCGATGCGGAATCTCATGGAAAGAGCCCCCATACCGGCACTCCATACAGCATATTATCTTGAAAATCGGGCAAAAAGCAGGTTAAAGAAGCGTATGACAGAACGGGAACCAAAATCACGGCAACAGCGCCAAGATGAAAAGGCCAGACAAGCCGAGCGCGCCCTTGAGCGCGTCGACGCCGAAGGCGAAGCCCTTGGCACGTCGGCATTTGCCCGCACGGCAAACCGGGCCAAGGACCATCTGGGCGCCAATGACGCAGACCCCAATGATCCAATCGAGATCTGGGGCACGCGCATTGGCCGCATTGGAGGCGTCATCTTTGCGATCTTTCTCGTTCTTTGGCTTGTCAATCATTTCACCCGATGACAAAAGCCCTTAAGTGCTGTAAAGCAGGATTCATCAACGGATCGGCACAGCAAACCATCCCCATGAAGGCATAAAAGCAGCCTCACAAGCATTCAGGCAGAAGACAATGACGACAAAATTATTCATCGACGGCGAAGCAGGCACCACCGGATTGCAGATTCGGACGCGCCTTGAAGGCCGCGACGATATCAAATTCCTGCGCTTGCCTGAAAATCTGCGCAAGGATGCCGAGGCACGGGCACAGATGCTCAACGAGGCCGACATCGCCATTCTCTGCCTGCCGGACGCAGCAGCCATCGAGGCGGTCAATCTGATCGAAGACAAGGACACCCGTGTCATTGATGCGTCCACCGCCCACCGGACGGCAGAGGGCTGGGCCTATGGATTTGCCGAGCTTGATTCCGATCAGCGCGAAAAGATTGCCGCGTCCAAGCGGGTTGCCAACCCCGGCTGCTATCCGCAGGGCTATATCGCCATCATGCGGCCGCTTGTCGATGCAGGCATCATTCCAGCCAACTTCCCGGCCACGCTCAATGCCGTTTCCGGCTATTCGGGCGGAGGCAAGGGCATGATCGCTGAATATGAGCGCGAGGAAGAGCCCGTAACGGTGCCTTACTGGCCCTATGGCCTCACCTTGGCTCACAAGCATGTACCAGAAATGACCTTTTATGCCGGACTTGAGCATCCACCCGTCTTCCAGCCCGCTGTTGGACGCTATGCGCAGGGCATGATTGACGCCGTACCACTCAATCTGTGGGCGCTGGATTCCGCCCCCAAGCTTGCTGACCTGCATGCTTGCCTGGAACGGCGCTACCGGAATGAAACCTTCGTCAAGGTCGCCCCTCTGGAAGCAGCAGGACGTCTTGAAGCGATCACCCCGGAAAAGCTCAACGGCACAAACTCGCTGCATCTTCATATTCACGGCAATGACGAAACCGGACAGGCCGTCTTGCTGGCTGTTTACGACAATCTGGGCAAAGGCGCTTCCGGCGCTGCCGTTCAGAATATGAACATCATGATGGGCATAGAAGAGACCACAGGCCTCACCATCGCCGATCTTTGATTTTGTTTTCAAACGGAGTGTCAGCAATCCAAAAATTCAAAAAGGCTTTCCGTTTAAAATGGGAAGCCTTTTTCTTTACACCACTCTCACTGAAAACAACAAAATGAAATTGCCCGGTTCGTTCTAACGACAACATGGCTCATGAATTCAGGTTGCGCCGGTTAGATAATGGTTTTAGTTTCTCATCTCATAGTCTAAATCTTTGATCATTCTGTAGTACAAATTCTGGAATTATTTTATGCGTATTCTGAGCGATGATGCACTCTATGCCGCAGATATATTCATTAAAAATACTGGTCCAATTGTTTTCGCATTCGATAACATGGCCTCAGCAGGCCCTATAGAAAATCGCAAGGGATGGGGCTATGACTTCATTCGCTCCCAATCGATCAACGTCGTTTCATTTCTGGAAACCCGATCAACTGCATGGTACAGGCCATCAAGTTTTCTTGAATTTCTTGACGAGCTTGAACAGGTAATTGATTTCAGCAAGTTCTCGTCTCGGATAAGCTATGGCGGCTCTATGGGCGGCTATGCAGCAGGAGCTTTTGCATCACGCCTTAATTGCGATGCAGCGATTCTGCTTAACCCGGTCTCGTCATTGAGTAAAGAGCTGGCTCCATGGGAAACACGTTTCGAAATTGCGAAGAAAGTAAACTGGTCCTCCTCCTACCATGATGCTGCAGAGGGAATAGTCGGTGTTCCTCATGTCTATCTGGTTGCCGACTCGTTGCATTCTCTGGATCTCAAACACATCAAGCGTTTCGAGCGGGCTTGTCCAAGCTGTGAATTCTATCGTTTTCCCGGTGTGGGTCACGGAATCGCGGTCCATATGCATGCCCTAGGCGTTTTGAAGCCGTTCGTGCTGGATATTTTCAATAGCCGCACGCCAGATAAGGCCGAATTCTTCCAAGCCATTCGCCAACGTCGCGACTATGTGCGCTATTACAAACAGGTCTTCATAGAAAAGGAAGATCGCATCACCCCCGCCAGAGCCAACATATTGGCGCAAAATCTGGCACGCACCCTCAAGCGCAATCGCGTTCCCAAAAAGCTGGCAATCCAGATTTTCCAAAATATCACCGCTCTGGATCCGACTGAATTTGGCCTTGAACTTCCAGCAAGTGCCGGATAGCCGAAACTCTTTGATGCATGACATAAGTCAGCAAGCGTCAAAGCCGGATTTTTCGCCCAGATCTGCCAAATAGGAATGGCTGATATCCAATCCTAATCTTTCACAGAACGGTACAAGATTTTAAAAATCTCATTGAAAAGCATTATTCATCCCCGTAAACATGGCTTTGAATGCGGACTGTCTCAAGGAGACAAAAGAATTTCGATATACAAGACCGAGGCTGTTTATGTGCCGCTTGTATCGTTAGGTCAGTTGGGTTGAGCGGCTGATCGCCTATCAGAAGGACCGCCAGAGAATGGAAAAATTCACGACCTTGACCGCTGTTGCGGCACCCATGCCCTTGATCAATATCGATACGGATATGATCATTCCCAAACAGTTCCTGAAGACCATCAAGCGCTCCGGCCTTGGCGTCGATCTCTTCTATGAAATGCGCTACAACGAAGATGGCTCGGAAAACAAGGACTTCATCCTCAATCAGGATGCCTACCGCGACGCTGAAATCATTGTGGCGGGTGACAATTTCGGCTGCGGCTCTTCCCGTGAGCATGCGCCTTGGGCTCTGAAAGATTTCGGCATCAAATGCATCATTTCCACCAGCTTTGCCGATATCTTCTATAACAACAGCTTCAAGAACGGCATCCTGCCGATCGTTGTGAGCGAAGAGGACCATGCCAAACTGATGGACGATGCGTCCCGTGGTTCCAACGCCACCCTGACCATCGACCTTGAAAATCAGGTCATCAAAGGCCCGGATGGCGGCGAGATCAGCTTCGACCTTGATCCGTTCAAGCGCAAATGCCTGCTTGAAGGCCTTGATGACATCGGCCTGACGATGGAAAAAATCGCCAATGTCGACAAATTCGAAACTGAAATGACCAAAGAGCGCCCTTGGGTCTAGAGCATTTTACCTTGTCAGAGGAATACGACTATTCCCATCTGCGCGGCAGCATTGAAGGCAGCGCGCGCTCCTCTGCGACAAGCAATCAACAAGCCAGGCCCCTCGGGTCTGGCTTTTTTGTATCAGATCGCAGTCGGCACCCGCATCTCATCGGCTTAGACCTTGCATTCGCCTCCATTCGGTATTAATCGAATGCATAACGCATCCAATCTTTTCGATCCTTGCGCGCAATACGCAAATTCGAAGAAAATCCAAACTCGGAAGTAGACCATGTCCCACAAACTTTTCCTTCTGCCCGGCGACGGCATCGGCCCTGAAATCATGAAAGAAGTAAAGGCGATCATCGACTGGATGAATGCCAATCTCGATGTGAGCTTCGAAACCGACGACGGACTGGTCGGCGGCTCCGCTTATGATGCCTATGGCGTTGCCATCTCGGAAGAAGACATGGCCAAGGCAATGGCCGCAGATGCAGTCATCTTCGGCGCAGTGGGTGGTCCAAAATGGGCCAGCGTGCCTTATGACGCCCGCCCCGAAGCCGCGCTTCTGCGTCTGCGTAAAGATCTGGGCCTGTTTGCAAACCTGCGTCCGGCTCTGGTGTATCCGGCTCTGGCTGACAGTTCGTCCCTCAAGAAGGAACTGGTTGAAGGCCTCGACATCCTCATCGTGCGCGAATTGACTGGCGGCGTCTATTTCGGCGAGCCAAAGGAAATCGTGACTCTGGAAGATGGCCAGAAACGCGCCATCGACACCCAGCTCTATACGACGAGCGAAATCGAACGCATCACCCGCGTTGCCTTCGACCTTGCCAAGACCCGCTCCAACCGCGTGGCTTCTGCAGAAAAGCACAATGTGATGAAATCCGGCCTGCTCTGGAAGGAAGTTGTCACCAAGCTGGGTGCCAAGGAATATCCCGACACCCCGCTTGAGCATGTTCTGGCCGACAACTGCGCCATGCAGCTGGTGCGTCGTCCCAAGCAGTTTGACGTCATCCTTTGCGACAACCTGTTCGGCGACATCCTGTCTGACGTGGCTGCCATGCTGACCGGCTCTCTGGGCATGTTGCCATCGGCATCCCTTGGTGCTCCGGATGAGAAGACCGGCAAACGCAAAGCCATGTATGAGCCGGTACACGGCTCCGCTCCGGATATCGCAGGCAAAGGCATCGCCAACCCGATCGCCATGATCGCCTCCTTCTCCATGGCCCTGCGCTACAGCTTTGAAATGGGCAAGGAAGCCGACATGATCGACAAGGCCATTGCGACCGTGCTGGAAAAAGGCCTGCGCACCGGCGACATTGCCAAAGAAGGCGACACCGTGGTCACCACCTCCGAAATGGGTGCTGCGGTTCTGGAAGAGATCAAGGCACTGGCATAAGCCAGTCCCGGTATTCCGACCTCCAAGAGATCAAACAAAAAGCCGGATGGTTTCCCATCCGGCTTTTTTCATGTCATCAAAAGGCAAACGCCTCAGCCCTTTTTCAACCGAGAGGAAACAACCAGCGCCGCCAAGGCCAGAAGGCAGGTGAGCGCAGCAAGCCCCGGCCACTGGCCCCAATGCCAGAACCATCCACCGACATAGCCCACAAGGCTCGCGCCCATATAGTAAAATAGCAGATAGAGCGAGGAGGCATGCCCCTTGTTGCCCTTGGCGGATAGCCCGACCAGACCACTCGCCACCGAATGGCCGATAAAGAAGCCAACGGTGATAAAGGCAATGCCCACGCAGATGAAAAAGAGTGAGCCCGGCAGCGTGATCAGAACACCGACAAAGGTCAGCGCGAAAGAGAAAAGCAGCAGCCGCTTGGCACCGAACCGCATGGTCAGAGCACCCGTATAGGAAGACGCCACTGTTCCGAACAGGAACAGCAGGAACATCAGGCTCACCGTAAAGGGGCTCATATTGTAGGGCGGCTCGAACAGGCGGAAGGAAAGATAGTTATAGACCGTCGAGAAGACACCGGTCAGGCAGAAGCCCAGCATGTAGACTTTCTGCAGAGCCGGATTTTTCAAATGCCCCAACCAGGTCTGCACATGAAAGCCAAGCCCGGCATGGCTGGTTTTGGTAAAATTCTTAGATGGCGGCAGCAACAGGGCAAAGCCGCCAGCGGCCATCAGACATAGAACACCAAGCACTTCCATGGCCTGCTGCCAGGAAATGAACTCACTAAGCGAGCCCATGCCCACACGGCCCAACATGGCGCCAACCGATGTTCCCGCAATATAGATACCCATGGCTTTGGGCAGATGTTTCGGATCGATCTCTTCGGCCAGATAGGCCATCGCAACGGCGGGCAGCCCGCCAAGCGCGATGCCTTCAAGCGCCCGAGCAATCAAAAGGGTGGTCCAGTCAGGGGCGACGGACGCCAGCAGATTGAGGGCGGCGGCCGAGACCATCGAGGTGAGCATCAACCCCTTGCGCCCCAGCTGCTGGGAGAGCGCCCCCATGATCATGATGGACACCGCAAGGCAACCCAAAGTCAGCGACAGGGGCAGCGAGCTGGTCGCGGGAAGCACGTTGAAATGCTCGGCAAATAGCGGCAGCAGCGGCTGCACACAATAAAGCAGCGCGAAGGTCGCAAAACCGGCAAGAAAAAAGGCAACGGAAATCCGGCGAAAGGTGCTGGTGCCGGACTGGACGTGAGAAACGGCATTCTCTTCAAATCCCGAACGTATGTCGCCGGGATCGGAGTAGGTCGTAGACATGGACTCTTCCTGAGACTCTCTTATCAAGGTAGGAAAAAAGAGTATAGCGCAGACGCGATCAGTTATCTAATATATGGAACAGTCGAACGTCATACAAAAGAGATATAGCATGGAACTGCGCCATATCCGCTATTTTCTCGCCGTTGCCGAAGAGGGAAACTTCACCCGCGCGGCTGAGAAAGTGGGCATCGCCCAACCGCCCCTGAGCCAGCAAATCCGGGATCTGGAAACGGAAATCGGCGTGCAGCTGTTTCACCGCGTGCCCCACGGTGCTGAACTGACGACCGCCGGACAAGCCTTTCTGGAACGCGTCATCGCCTTGCCCAACATCGCCAAAGAGGCCAGCGAAGCGGCAAGACGGGCCGCCCGCGGCGAAACCGGCACCCTTAATCTGGGCTTCACCGGCGCCTCTCTGCTCAACCCGACGGTTTCCCGTCTCATCCGTACCTTTCGCCGCGATCATCCCGACGTCAGCTTCAAACTGGAAGAGGGTAACTCCGTCGAATTGCGCGATGATCTGCTCAATGGCACGCTGGACATTGCCATTCTGCGCCCCAATCACGACGACCCGAAAAATATTCGCACTCATCCGCTTTCTTCGGAAAAGCTGATTGCCGCAATCCCGACATCACGCGATCCGGAGCCCGACAGCGATGAAATCGACCTGTTTCTATTGCGGGATGAACCGCTGGTCTTGACCCCACGCCATATCGGATTGAGCCTGCATGATTCAGCGATTTCGGCCTGTCGTCGAGCAGGGTTCGAACCACGCCTCGGCCAGCCAGCACCGCAAATCACCTCGATCATGAGCATGGTTTCTGCCGAGCAGGGCATCTCGCTGGTGCCCGAATGCATGCGCCAGCTGGCCCTCGAGAATGTCAGCTACAAGCATCTCAAGGACTTGCCGATGAAAGCCACCATCGCCACAGCGATCCTGCGCGGAACACCCTCCCCCACCGCATCGGCCTTCATCACCCTTGCGCGCACCATCCACAATCAGGATCAGGCCCCTCTTTAAAAGACCACCTCCCGCCCCGATATCTCAGATTGCATAAGCCACACCCTATACCAAAGTTGGAAAGCTTTGTTTGACGCAGCCTTAAGCAAATCATCGTATCTTCATACATCAAGATTTTGTCGCACAAGGTGGATTCGGCGACAGAATGTCAAATTGCAGTCAATAAAGTCAGGCAGATCTTGGACAAACAGGGTCGCCGGAGGAAAAAATGGCAACGGATTTAAAACGCGAGCACAAAAAGCTCATGGCGGAAGCCAAGGCACTGGCGGCAAAGAACAGTGCACTGGAAGCGGAGTTTCTGGAACGTTTCTTCATTCAGGGGGATATGGAAGATCTCTCGCGCTACAGCGCTGAAGAAATCGCGTTCCTTGCCCATCATTCCTTCGAGAAGTTCCATACGCCCTTTGATGGCAAACACCGGATCGACATTTTCGAGCCTTCCTTCAAGGCCAACAAGGATGCTGTCTCCAACCAGATCACCATCATCGAGTTGCACAATATCAACAAGCCGTTTCTCGTCGATTCCATCATGGGCGAATTGCAGCAGGCAGGCCTTGGCATTCATCTGGTGCTGCACCCGATCATGAATGTGGAGCGCAACGGCGATGGGGAAGTTGTAGCCTTCAAAGAGCGCAAGGATGTGCAGACCAACCCGCAACTCAAGCGCGAAAGCCTCATTCACGTCCATATCTCGCGCATTTCCGACAGCCAGAAGAGAAAAGACCTGCAAAAGACCCTCGACAGCATCCTTGATGATGTCGATTCAGTCGTCGATGACTGGAAGCCCATGCTGCTGCGGCTGGAAGAAACCATCGCCATCCTCAAGATCACACCCCCGCCACTGCCTGAAGGAGATGTCACCGAAACGGTGGAATTCCTGCGCTGGCTGGTCGACAACAATTTCACTCTTCTGGGCATGCGCGAATATACCTTCGATGGCACCACCGAAGAGGGCGATCTGATTCGAACCAAGCGCGACGGGCTTGGCCTTTTACGCAACCCCGAAGTGCGCGTGCTGCGCCGGGGCAATGAGCTGGTGACGATGACGCCGGAAATCCGCGATTTCCTCCTGCGCCCCGAGCCTTTATTTATCACCAAGGCCAATGTGAAGACCAAGGTACACCGCCGTACCTACATGGATTATATCGGCATCAAGCGCTACGACGATGATGGCAAGCTGACGGGTGAATTGCGCATTGTCGGCCTGTTCACCAACACTGCCTATAACCGTTCGGTCCTAAATATCCCGTTCCTGAGACGGAAGGTGGAAAGCATTATCGACATGGCGGCGGTTGATCCGTCCGGCCATTCAGGCAAGGCCATGCTCAACGTGCTGGAAAATTATCCACGCGACGAGCTGTTCCAGACCGACAGCGAAACCCTGCTCTATCATTCACAGGAAATCCTGCGCCTGCATCAGCGCCCACGTGTACGCGTGCTTTCCCGCGTAGATAAATTCAACCGCTTTGTCTCCTGCCTCGTATTCGTCCCTCGTGACCGCTACAACACATCGGCCCGCATAGAAATCGGGCATTTGCTCAAAGACGTCTATGAGGGTCGGCTCTCCGCCGTTTATCCCGAATTCCCAGACGGGCCGCTTGCCCGCGTGCATTTCATCATCGGTCGTTCGGGCGGCAAGACCCCGGCGCCCTCGCGCACCATTCTTGAAGATGCCATCAACAGCATCGTGCGCACCTGGGTCGACAGTCTGTGCAAGGTCGTCAAAGCCAAAAATTCCATCAAGACAGCCAGCCGGCTGATTGACCGCTATTGCGTGGCCTTTTCCGATGCCTATCGCGATACCTTCCCTCCGGAAACGGCCATGAATGACATCACCATCATGGAAGGCATGGATGGCATCCACGACACCGCGATCCAGTTCTATCGCAAGGAGAAGGATCAGGACCATCGCATCACTCTGAAGATTTTCCATCAGGGGATGCCGATCCCTCTTTCCGAACGCGTGCCAATTCTGGAGAATATGGGCTTCCGTGTGATCGACGAACGCTCCTATGAAATTGCACCTCTGGATTCAAACCGCAAATATTGGCTCCATGACATGGATCTTGAACGAGCCAGCGGCAAACCGATTCCCTTCAAGGATGTGCAGGATGATCTGGAAGCCTGCTTCCTGGCCGTTTGGAACGGGCTAGCCGAAAATGATGGCTACAACAAGCTTTCCATGGCTGCCGATCTGCCTTGGCGCGACATCACCGTGCTCAGAACCATTTCGCGCTATCTGCGTCAGGTCCGCATCCCCTATGATCAAGACTATATGTGGGAAACCCTCAACACTTATCCTGATCTGGCTGCCCTTCTGGTTCACCTCTTCCATGCAAAATTCGATCCGGCGCAAGCCAAGCGTGAGGAAGAATGCAATCGCCTGTCAAACGGCATTCTGACGGCCCTTGAGCAGGTTTCCAACCTTGACGACGACCGCATCCTACGAAAATTCCACGGTGTTATTCAGGCTACTCTGCGCACCAACTTCTACCAGCGCACACCAGACGGGGCCTATAAGCCAACCCTGTCACTCAAGCTTGATCCGCGCGCCATGGAAGACATGCCTGAACCGAAGCCCTTCCGCGAGATCTTCGTTTACAGCCCGAGGGTGGAAGGCCTGCATCTGCGCTTTGGCAAAGTTGCCCGCGGGGGCCTTAGATGGTCTGACCGTCCGCAGGATTTCCGCACCGAAGTGCTCGGCCTTGTAAAAGCCCAGCAGGTCAAGAATGCAGTGATCGTGCCGGTTGGCTCCAAGGGTGGCTTCGTGCCCAAGCATCTGCCGACCGAAGGCGGACGCGAAGCTTTCATGGCAGAAGGCATTGAAACCTACAAGCTGTTCATCTCGGCCCTGTTGGACGTAACCGACAATCTGGAAGGCCAGACCATTCTGCCGCCAGAGAATGTCACCCGCCACGACGGAGATGACCCTTACCTTGTTGTCGCTGCCGACAAGGGCACCGCCACCTTCTCTGATATCGCCAACGGCATTTCCGAATCCTATGACTTCTGGCTCGGCGATGCCTTCGCCTCCGGCGGTTCAGCAGGTTATGACCATAAGAAAATGGGCATAACAGCCCGCGGCGCATGGGAAGCGGTCAAACGACACTTCCGCGAGATGGATCGCGATATCCAGAGCGAACCCTTCACCGCCGTTGGCGTGGGCGACATGTCTGGCGACGTCTTCGGCAATGGCATGTTACTCTCCAAGGAAACACGGCTCATCGCAGCCTTCGACCACAGGGACATCTTCATTGATCCGGATCCCGATCCGGCCAGAAGCTGGAAGGAACGCAAGCGTGTCTTCGATCTGGGCCGTTCCTCCTGGCGCGACTATGACGAGAGCCTGATTTCCAAGGGAGGTGGCATCTTCTCGCGCACAGAGAAATCCATTTCCCTTTCCAAGGAAGCCAAGGCAGTCCTCGGGATAGCCAAAACCAAGGTCACGCCGCAAGAGCTGATGAAGGCCATTCTGATGGCTCCTGCCGATCTATTGTGGTTCGGCGGTATCGGCACCTATATTCGCGCCAGCTCGGAAACCGACGCAGATGCGGATGATCGCGCCAATGATGCCATTCGCGTCACGCCCAAGGATCTGCGCGTCAAGGTGATCGGCGAAGGTGCCAACCTCGGTGTCACCCAGCGGGCTCGAATC
Organism: uncultured Cohaesibacter sp.; assembly: GCF_963678225.1. Lineage (NCBI taxonomy): Bacteria > Pseudomonadati > Pseudomonadota > Alphaproteobacteria > Hyphomicrobiales > Cohaesibacteraceae > Cohaesibacter > uncultured Cohaesibacter sp. The sequence continues at coordinate 860,259 of NZ_OY782764.1, forward strand.
GAGTTCGACCATCTGGGCGGGCGCTGCAACTCCGACGCCATCGACAACTCCGCAGGCGTCAACAGCTCCGATATGGAGGTCAATATCAAGATCGCCTTCGGTGCTGCTATCCGCGAGAACAAGATCAATCTGGATGGCCGCAACAAGCTGCTTGTCGAAATGACAGAAAATGTCTCCGAGCTGATCCTGCGCAACAACTATCTCCAGACCCTCTCCATCTCGCTCACCGAGCTGCGCGGCATGGAAGACTTCGGCTATCAACGCCGCCTGATGGAACGGCTCGAAGAAGCCGGTGAGCTGGACCGTGTGGTTGAGTTCCTGCCCGACAATGAAGCCCTCAAGGAGGCCCGCAAGAAGGGCCAACCCCTCAGCCGTGCCGAAGTGGGGCTACTGCTGGCCTATGCCAAAAACTCGCTCTATGAAGAGCTGCTGCATAGCGACTTCCCCGACGAGAGCTATCTCGAACATGAGCTGATGCATTATTTCCCAGAGAAAATGCGTGAAGCCTATGCCGAGGAAATCAAGAGCCATCGCTTGCGCCGTGAAATTATCTCGACGGTTATTTCCAACTCGATGATCAACCGAGGCGGAGCAACGCTCATCCCGCGCATTGCCGACAAGACGGGCGCGTCTGCCAAAGACATTGCCAGAGCCTATGTGACGGTGCGCGATTCCTTCGATCTGCCTGCCCTCAACGCAAGCATCGACGCGCTCGACAACAAGATCTCCGGAGCCGTACAGCTGGAGCTGTATGGAGAAATCCAGAAGCTGCTGCTGGGCAACATCCAGTGGTTCATGCGCAATATCCCCGCATCCACCCCGATTGCAGAAACCGTAGCTCTTTATAAAAAAGGCATCAGCGCGCTTTCTGGCAATATGGATCAATATCTGCCCACCTACCTTACGGACCTCGTACAAAGCGACACCCGCAAGTTCGAGCAGAAGAATATTCCATCTGATCTGGCCGCGAGAATTGCGCGCCTCTTCCTGATCGCGGATATTCCGGACATGGTGCAGATTGCAGAAAAATCCCAACATTCGCTCAATGAAGTTGCAGAGGCCTATTTTGCTGTGGCAGGCCACTTCAATATCGGCCGCATTGATGCGATCGCCGAGGATCTTGATGTGTCCGACTATTATGAAGGGCTGGCTCTGGATCGTGTCCGCGATTCCATCTCCTCCGCTCATAATCAGATGACCGCTTATGTTCTGGGGCTGGCAACCAAGGAGAAAAGCGGTATGGAAATCTGGCTTGAGCAGGAAGGTGCTGCCATCAAACGCACGGTCAAGTCTGTCAACATGATCACCCAGAGCGATGATCTGACAGTTTCGAAATTGTCCGTTGCCGCTGGCTTGCTGGAGGATCTGGCAAGACTGGTCTGACGCTATACCGACAAGACCACAGAAATACAGAACAGCCCTTTGGCATCCGTCATCGGGCTGTTTTTCTTTTATGGTCTTTGCATTTTGCGTTTTGAGGTCTATCCCTATGGCAACGAGCCTACCATCCGGCCCTCGCCATTCCGCAAAGTCATGATCATCGAATATTTCCTCAAAGGCGAAAGCCTTGCCTGATCCACGACTTTGGACCATGGTTTTCTCAAGTCTCCGGCGGCTCCGCCAGAGGGATGGTGCAGGACGCTCCCGGCACTGTCACTTCCCAATATAACCTGCCTTTAACATCTGTGATGGATCGATCCGGTCATGAAACAAGGCAAGCTGAAATGGTTAACAACCATCCAAGGCGTGCAATTTGCGTCCCTTTCCGCTTGCAAGAGTTAAAACTGCCTTAACCAAAAGCCAGCTAAAATGATCGCCGATTTACCACAACACCCAAGGCTTTCGAAAGGCCCAGATTCCCAATGCAAGACGAACGTTCCCCTTTCCAGAAACTCGCAGATCTGCTGGATGGTGTTGTACCGGTCAATGAAAAAGACGCCCAGCCAATCAATATGACCATTGGCGAGCCGCGCCATGCCCTTCCTGATTTCATCCCCGATGTGATCATGAAAAACGCGCAGTATTTCCGCCCCTATCCGCAGATGCGTGGTACCGACGAGTTCCGCAAGGCGGTAGAAGACTGGTTGAACTGGCGCTATGATCTGGGTGGTCTGCCGCTGGGAGAGAAGAATATCCTGCCGCTCAATGGCACCCGCGAAGGGCTGTTCCATGCCTGCGTTGGCGCGCGCGACTATGCCCGCTCCCAGTTTGGCAAAGACACGAGCAATGCCGCTGTCCTGCTGCCAAACCCTTTCTATCACACCTATAAGGGTGCCGCTGCGGCAATTGATGCGGAACAGATTTTCCTCAATGGCACCGCAGAAACCGGCTTTCTGCCAGATCTGGATGAACTGGCCAAGGAAACAGATCTACTCGAGCGAACCATCGCCTTCTATTATGCCTCGCCAGCCAACCCGCAAGGCAATGTGGCTGACATCGCCACATGGAAAAAGCTTATTGCCCTTGCGCGCAAGCATCGCTTCTTTATCTTTGCGGACGAGTGCTATTCCGAGCTTTATCGTGAGACGCCCCCTGCCGGTATCCTTCAGGCTTGCGAAGGCGATTTCTCGAATGTTGTGACTTTCCACTCGCTCTCCAAGCGCTCCAACCTTGCTGGCATGCGCTGTGGCTTTGCCGCAGGGGACGGTGCCTTCATGACCCAGTGGACGAAATACCGCAACCTGGTTGCCCCTCAGGTATCCATGGCGATACAAGCAGCAGCGGCGGCGGCCTATCGCGATGAAGAGCATGTGAAGGAAAACCGCAGGCTCTATAATGAAAAATTCGATGCGGCCCGCCGTATTTTGGGCAAAGAGCTGCCTTATGAAACGCCCCCTGCAGGCTTTTTCCTCTGGCTTGATGTCAGCGCCTTTGGCGATGACGTCTCAGTTACGCAAAAGCTCTGGAAGGAAGTCGGGGTAAAAGTCATTCCGGGCTCCTATCTTGCGCGCGAAGACCGCTCCGGTGTCAACCCCGGCGACGGGTTCCTGCGCCTTGCACTGGTGGGAGACCTTGCAGAAACAGAAGAAGCCCTGACGAGACTGCGCACCTGCCTGATCAACTGATCAGGCATCCACCAACCGGCGACCGGCCGCGTCTTTTTCAGGGTGAACAGGAAAGCCACACAAGTTGAAATGGGGCAAATGAAACTGGAACTGAGCAGATCATGACCACATTCGACGACTATCGAACCGCACCCTATGAAGGCGGAGCAATGGGAAGACGAGATCGCGATGGAGCTTTGAAACATGCCTTGCGCCGCAATGCCTATGCAGGCCTTGGGCTGCTGGGGCTATTGCTTTGCGCCGTCGTGGCCACCAGTCTGGTCACATGGCATGTGGCCGACCCGAGCTTGTCCAACGCCACGGAAGTCAGCCCGCGCAATGCATTCGGGCTGGCAGGCGCCATCATTTCCGATCTCAGTTTTCAGGGGTTGGGGCTGGCTTCAGCCTTCCTGATCATCACCCCAACGGTCTGGTTCTGGCGGCTCGTGCTCATGCGTCCGGCCCGCATCAGTCGCAACCGCTTCATGGGCTGGTTTGCCGGGCTGTGCATGCTTGCCATTGCCTGCTCAACCATTCCCGTGCCTGACAGCTGGCCACTGCCACTCAGCCTTGGCGGCATGGTGGGCGACGCCTTTCTTTCGGTCGTAAGCCGCTTTGACACTGAGGTCATGCAGGGGCTTGGTGCCGTGCTTGTGGGCGCAGGCACCGCCTTTCTGGGCGTTCTCATTCTTCTCGCTTCCATGGATATGGGCCTCAAGGATCTGACCTTCCGCCGCAAACCGGCTGCCACGTTCGAGCAAGAAGAAGCTGAACCCTACGACGAAGCCGATTATGAAGAGGACGACTGGGACGAAGAAGATAGCGAAGCCTATGCCCAAGCCCCCGATGGCTCCGGCACGCTTGATCGCACCAAGGGCCCTGCGTCAAAACGCGGCTCCTTCTTCTCGGTGCCGATCGGTGCTTTGAACCACTGGTATCTCTCACGCCGCGCCAACAAGGCCCGCAAGGCAAGAGAACGCGAGATTGAGCGGCAGGAAAAGGCCAAGAAGCCATCCTTCTTCTCGCGCCTTCTGGCCGATGACGATGATGGTCTGGACGCCCTGACCGATCGCATGGAACCACGCCTTGAGCGCTCGGCCCAACCGGGCTACCAGCAGCAAAAACCCGGGCCAGCCCCGGACATGGGCTACTCCGGACCTGAAGATTTTGCGCCGCAGTCTGCGGCAGGCTATGAGGACTATGACGAGGAGGACGACTGGAACGACGATGGCCCTTATCAGTCTTCCCCTGTCGGCATTGCGCCTCCCGAACTGAACCGACCCTCCAGCCAGCCGGGCAACCGCGCCGAGACCAACGAGAGAGCCCAGACCAAACCCGCAGGCGTTCCGGCCCGAGGCGGCAAAGGCAAGGGCAAACGCATGGTCAAGGCGGGGCAGGGCAATCTGTTCAGCCGTCAGGATGAATATCAATTCCCGTCTCTGGATATCCTTTCCGAGCCGGAAAGTCTGGGCCCCAATGCAGGCCTTACCGCTGACCAACTCGAGCACAATGCCCGTCTTCTGGAAGGTGTTCTCTCGGATTTCGGCATCCGCGGCGAAATCATCAAAGTACGCCCCGGCCCTGTAGTCACGCTTTATGAGCTTGAACCGGCGCCGGGCATCAAATCATCCCGCGTTATCGGCCTTGCTGACGATATCGCCCGTTCCATGAGCGCTATCTCCGCGCGTGTGGCCGTGGTTCCGGGCCGCAATGCCATCGGCATCGAATTGCCGAACGCCAGACGGGAAACCGTCTATTTGCGTGAAATGCTGGCCTCCAAGGATTTCGAGAAATCCAAGGCCAAGTTGCCCATCTGCCTTGGCAAGAATATCTCCGGCGATCCGGTGGTCGTCGATCTGGCCCGCATGCCCCACGTGCTGGTGGCCGGCACCACCGGTTCGGGTAAGTCGGTCTCGATCAACACCACCATTCTCTCGCTGCTATACCGGCATCGCCCGGAAGAATGCCGCCTGATCATGATTGACCCGAAAATGCTGGAGCTCTCGGTCTATGATGGCATCCCGCATCTGCTGACCCCGGTTGTGACCGACCCGTCCAAGGCGGTTGTCGCCCTCAAATGGGCCGTGCGCGAGATGGAACAGCGCTATAAGAACATGTCCAAGATGGGCGTGCGCAACATCGACGGCTTCAACAAGCGCGTGCGCGATTCGCTGGCCAAGGGCGACGATGTGACCCGCACCATCCAGACCGGCTTTGATCCGGACACCGGCGAACCGATCTACGAGCAGGAAACGCTCGACCTCGAACCGATGCCATTCATCGTCATCATCGTTGACGAGATGGCCGACCTGATGATGGTCGCAGGCAAGGACATCGAAGGCGCCATCCAGCGTCTGGCCCAGATGGCCCGTGCCGCCGGTATCCATTTGATCATGGCCACCCAGCGCCCGTCTGTCGACGTCATCACCGGTACCATCAAGGCCAACTTCCCGACCCGTATGTCCTTCCAGGTGACCTCCAAGATCGACAGCCGCACCATTTTGGGTGAAATGGGCGCAGAACAGCTACTCGGCATGGGCGACATGCTCTATATGGCCGGTGGCGGCCGCATCCAGCGTGTCCATGGCGCCTTTGTTGCCGATGAGGAAGTCGAGGAAATCGTCGCCCATCTGAAACTACAGGGCACGCCGGATTATCTGGAAGCCGTAACGGAAGAAAGCGACGCTGATCAGGGAGACAGTTCCTCAGCCGGAGGCAGCTCCAGCGACGCAGAAACCCTATATGACAAGGCCGTCGATATCGTTCTGAGAGATCGCAAAGCCTCGACAAGCTACATCCAGCGCCGCCTATCCATTGGCTACAACCGGGCCGCAACACTCATCGAGCAGATGGAACAACAGGGCGTGATCAGCCCGGCGAACCATGCCGGAAAACGCGAAATTCTGGTTCCCGAAGAGGGCGCAACCATGTAGCCTCGCTACACGCCCCTGCGGGTGGCGCAGAGAGAAGAAGACACCCTTGCGGCGCCGAAAACAAACAATCGTCAGATTTGTTTCGTCATTCTGCCGCATTGGCTTGCTATTGAAATATGCAGGGCAGACCGTACATTGATGCGGAGAAATATTAAAAAGAACGAAGGCAAGCTTATGGACGACTATTATTCTGATGGCCCAACCACCGCGCAAAACAAAAAACTGATGGCAAAAACTGCTCATTCGTTCCGCTTGGGAGCCCTGCTTGTTGCCAGCCTTTTCATGGTGTTGGCTTCTGGCTTTGCCCCTTCCGCGCAAGCGGCTCTCAATGAAACCTCGGTCAAAGCGCTGGACACCATCTCCAAGGCCTTCAACGCGACCAAAACCATGAATGGTGAGTTCATTCAAACCGCCCCAAATGGTGACACGCTGCAAGGTTATTTCTTCATCGAGCGTCCGGGCAAGATCCGTTTCTATTATTCGAAACCCTCTTACACGGACATCATTTCCGACGGCAAAACCCTGTCCATTGAAGACCGCAAGCTCAAGACACAAGACATCTATCCCCTGAGCAAAACCCCCTTGCGCGTTCTTTTGTCAGAAAATCTGGATCTCGCCCGCGATCCGCGCGTGCGTCAGGCCAGCATCGCTGATGATATCGTCTCGGTGGTAGTGGAACAGGAAAGCCTGTTTGGGGACGGCATCCTGACCCTCATCTTCGACAGGGAACAGTCCCTTCTGCGCCAGTGGACCATTCGGGATGCCAACGGCAATGATACCACCGTTACCGTTTTCAATGTGGAAACCGGCAAACCGATCAAACCCTCTGTTTTCGAAATCAAATATGATCTGAGCCCGTCAAACGACTGACCCGTTGGCAGACAGCCCGGACCTTTAGAGATTCAGCAAAAGTGAATGATTTAAGCACCGCAGCCCATTGCGGTGCTTTTTTTGTCGAAATCGCCTGCTATAAAGGAAAACAAAGTCGATTCCCGCTATGTCTATCGGCATTCTTTTTCAGTCCAATCCCTTTACAAGGCGCTGCCCGTGACCATCACTCTTGCCACCTGGAACATCAATTCCATCCGCCCCAGACTTCACCATGTCGAACAGTTCAATGCCGATCGAGCGCCGGATATTCTCTGCCTGCAGGAAACCAAGGTGATCAACGATCAGTTTCCCACGGCAAGCCTGAAAAAGCTGGGCTATGAGCATTATGCGATCAACGGGCAGAAGAGCTATCACGGGGTCGCCATCCTCTCGCGCATTCCCTTCGCCAAGGTCGATATGCGCGGTTTTTGCGACAAGGGCGATGCACGCCATGTGGAAGTGACCATCGACACAGACAAGGGGCCTTTGCGCATTCATAACTTCTATGTCCCTGCAGGTGGCGATATTCCAGACCCGGCAGTCAATGACAAATTCCAGCACAAGCTGGATTTCCTTGAGGAAATGAAGAGCTGGCTGACCGGCGAGGAAACCGACAATGCGTCCATTCTGGTGGGGGATTTGAACATCGCGCCGCATGAGAATGACGTCTGGAGCCACAAACAGCTGCTCAAGGTCGTCAGCCACACCCCCATCGAGGTTGAAGCACTGGCAGCTGTGCAAGCCGCTGGTCCATGGCAGGATGTGGTGCGCAACCATATCCCGGTGGAGCATCGTCTTTACAGCTGGTGGAGCTATCGCTCTCGTGATTGGTCCAAGGCAGACAAGGGCCGCCGCCTCGATCACATCTGGGCAACGGATGCAGCCGCAGACAAGGTGAGCGGTGTGGAGGTTTATCGCGACGCGCGCAGCTGGGAAAAACCATCCGACCACGCCCCTGTCATTGCCAAACTGGATATGACCCCGCTCGCATAAAGCGGCAAGAGACGATTAAAGAACGCCAACAGATTTGGCTCTTCAAGGAAAGGGCGGGACACAGAGCCCAACCTTTTCCTTGCATCCATGGCACTGATATGATGTATACCCATCCACGCGAACCGTCCGCATGCGGACCGTTGACCGGGGTTTGAGCGGCGCCCGCAAGCATCGTGCCGGACAGTGCGGTTTTTCGGTTTGACACAGCAACATCCAAGGCACTTTGCCGCACGCTTCCATGAGGCGTCGCCCCAAGATGCACCGTAAGGCCAGAAACATGGAAAAATCCCAATCCTCCGGAAAAAGCGGAATGGCTGCACGCGCTGGCGCCCTGCGCCTTATCCATGCGGTGCTCAGCGAAAAAGCCCTTTTGGACGAAGCCTACGCCCATGAACTGGCAGAGGGCCCCTTGCGCAAACTCAACGGCAGCGACCGCGCCTTTGCCAAGCGCATCGCCACCACGGTTCTGCAGCATCTGGGAGAAATCGACACCATTCTGAGCCGCTTCATGGAGCGTGGCATCCCCAAAAAGTCCGGCCCCTTGCGCAACATCCTGCGCATTGGTACCGCCGAGCTTCTGTTTTTGAATACTCCGCCCCATGCGGTGGTCGATTGTGCCGTGTCGCATTATCGCACATGGCGCAAATATGCCGGCTTCAAGGGGCTGACCAATGCCGTTCTGCGCCGCATCAGCCGCGATGGCGCTGATGAGCTGGCGACCATCGATCCGGCCAAGGCAACCCTGCCCGACTGGATGTATCAATCCCTCAGCACCACCTATGGGCAAGACAGCACCAACGCCATGATGGCGCAATTCCAGAAGGCGCAGATCCCGCTCGATCTGACCCTGAAAGATCCAGCCTCAGCGGACGAGTGGGCCGAGCGTCTTGGCGCAGAAAAAATGCCGTCCGGCAGTTTGCGTCTTGCCAGCCACGACAAGGTGGACACACTGGAAGGCTTTGCCGAAGGGGCCTGGTGGGTGCAGGATGCCGCGGCCACGCTGCCCGTGCAGATGCTGGGCGAGGTTTCCGGTCAAAAGGTTCTCGATCTCTGCGCCGCGCCGGGCGGGAAGACCATGCAGCTAGCCGCAGGTGGTGCGGATGTCACCGCACTGGATATTTCGGCCAAACGCCTTGAACGCATCGATCAGAATCTAAAGCGGGTTGGTCTTTCAGCAGAGCTGGTAAAAGGCGACCTGCTCAAGAGAAGCTTCGACGAAAAATGGCCTTTCATCCTGCTTGATGCCCCCTGCTCGGCCACCGGCACCATGCGCCGCCACCCTGAGCTCATCCATCAGCGGACACCTGCTGACATAGGCCATTTCGCCAAATTGCAGGCAAAGATGCTCAATCATGTTGCCGACATGCTCGCTCCGGGCGGCTTGATGGTTTTCTGCACTTGCTCCCTCCAGCCCGAAGAAGGGCCCGAGCTAATCGCAGATTTCCTCATGCAGAACCCGACATTCGGCATCGAGCCGCTCACACCGGAAGAAACACCCGCTCTCGCGCCCTTCATCCAGCCTGATGGCAGCCTGAGAACAAGGCCTGACTACTGGCCTGAAGCGGGCGGCATGGATGGATTCTTTGCGATCCGGCTGCGCAACCACGCCCCTTCCTGACCCTGACAAAGCTTTGTGTAAATCGGGACCGGATGGACTCGGATAGACCTTGTTAACCATAGCTTGATAAAATTGTAACCAATCGATTACCAAAAAGCGCCTACATCCGGTGATTCGCCATGATCGGATGACAGAGCGCTTGGACCATTCATGAATCGGATGACGCGCGGCAAAGACCTGCAAGGTTTGAAGCCCGCACCAATCCTGGCCATCAGCTCCCTTTCACAGAAGCCCTGCTTGAAGGGAGCCCTTAACACGGACGACTATTGCGTGTCACAAAACTGGCAAAAACTGCGAATCTCCATGGCGACTCTTTTGCGCCGTGCCAAGCGCATCCCGGTTAGGCGGCCAGCCTGCAACACGCGTTATGTTCCGCGCTGCCCGGAGCGGTTGCTCATCGCGCCACAGGATTTACGCACCTCTGATCCGACCATCGCAGAGGATATCTATTCGGGTCTTTTCATTTTTGCCGGTCAGGTGGAAAATTGTCAGGGCCACTCCCCCTTTGTGCATGCTGCTCCAAGCAAGGAATGGGCGCGCGAGCTGCATGGCTTCCGCTGGCTGCGCCATTTGCGCGCTTCCAATGCCACCCTGCCGCGCTCCAATGCACGCGCTCTGGTGGAAGACTGGATCAAGAATTCCGGCAAACTGGATTATGAAGCATGGGCTGCTCCCGTGGTGGCAAACAGGGTGCTGGCTTGGCTCAACAATTCGCCCCTGATCCTTCAGGATGCAGACCATGTCTTCTATCGCGCCTTTTTGCGCGCGCTTTATCTGCAGGTGCGGTATTTGCGAGCGACATATTCGGGCATGCCGAACAATCTAGACAGGTTGCTTCTTCTGATTGCCGAATTGGCTGGTTGGCTTTGCTTTTCGGATAAGGAGCGCCTCGTGCGCTCGGTTTCCAAACGGTTGGTCCATGAGCTCAACGACCAGATCCTGCCAGACGGGGGCCATGTTTCGCGCAACCCGCTGGCCATCGTGTCCATCCTGCTGGAGCTGCTGCCTTTGCGCCAGACCTTCATGTCCCGCGACATGGTGCCGCCCGAAGGCATGAATCTGGCCATCGAACGCATGATGCCCATGCTGCGCTTTTTCCGCCATCCCAATGGCAGTTTTGCCCATTTCAATGGTACCGGGGCCACACCGGCGGATTCTCTGGCCACCATTCTGGCCTATGATGACACCCGCGGCACCCCAGTATCGGATGCCTCCTTCTCGGGCTATCAACGCATGGAAGCAGGCCAGTCGATCCTCATCATGGATACCGGCGCCCCGCCGCCGACCGAGCAATCCACACTGGCCCATGCAGGCGCGCTGTCCTTTGAAATCTGCTCTGGCACAGCCCCAATGGTGGTCAACTGCGGCACCCCTGCGCCACAACATGAAGGCTGGCGCGAATTGGCCCGCAGCACGGCAGCGCATTCCACCCTCATCGTGCAGGACCATTCGACTTGCAAGATCGCCCCAAGGAGCTTTGATCTGGATGGTCGCCCGCTGATTTGTGGGGATAGCCATGTCAGATATGAGCGTTTTCTTGAACGTGGGCAGGAAACGATCCATGCCAGCCATGATGCCTATGGCTCGAAATTCGGCATTCGGCACACGCGCCAGATCTGGCTTGCCATCGACGGACGCCGACTGGATGGGCGTGACGAAATGGATGCCATCGGCAAAGGCATCACCAAGGGACAGGACAGCTACGCCATCCGCTTCCATCTCCATCCATCGGTGCAAGTGGAATTCTCCGAAGACAGGGATGCCGCCTATCTGGGGCTTGCCAACGGCGAGATCTGGAAATTCGTCTGCCAGGAAATCGATCCCGGCGTCGAAGAGAGTGTTTATCTCTCCGATATACACGGCATCCGCCCGACCACGCAGCTCGTCATTTATGGCCATGCCAGCCACGTACCGACCGTCAACTGGTTCTTTGAGCGCGTCGCGATTGCTCCTCTCTAGGACACCTTTTCTTTGATGCCAAAAAGGCAACGCGATGATGCCGTTTTGTGCTAAATGGATTGTTTCCCTCAAAGCCGATTCGTGCTATCGGAATGTCGAAATTTCCCATATCAAACGCAGCAGGATAACCGATGTCCGTAGCTCCTCTTTCTGTTTCCGCGCCGGAAGTTGTTTCCGTCAAGCGCGCTCTCATCTCCGTTTCTGATAAAACCGGCATTGTCGACTTTGCCAAGGCCCTCGCCGATAAGGGCGTCGAGCTTGTCTCGACCGGCGGCACCTGCAAAGCCATTGCTGACGCTGGCATTCCGGTCAAAGACATCTCCGAGGTTACCGAATTCCCGGAAATCATGGATGGCCGCGTCAAGACCCTGCATCCCCGCGTGCATGGCGGTCTTTTGGGCGCCCGTTCGGTGGAAGCCCACAGCGCAGCAATGAAAGAGCATGGCATTCCGGAAATCGACCTGCTGGTGGTCAACCTCTATCCCTTCGAGGAAACCATCCTCAAGGGCGCCGACTATGCCACCACCGTTGAAAATATCGACATCGGCGGCCCGGCCATGATCCGCGCTGCGGCAAAGAACCACGCTTTCGTCACCACCTTGGTTGATCCGGCCGACTATGCCGAGATCCTTGCCCAGATCGAGGAAAAGGGTGGCATCAGCTATGACGTGCGCAAGAAATTCGCTGCCAAGGCCTATGCCCGCACCGCCGCTTACGATGCAGCCATCTCTGGCTGGTTTGCTGCAGAGCTGGAAATCGAATCTCCAACCTTCCGTGCCTTTGGTGGCGAGCTGGCTGAAGTGATGCGCTACGGCGAAAACCCGCACCAGAAAGCCGGCTTCTACAAGACCGCCTCTTCCCGCCCCGGCGTTGCCACCGCAACCCAGGTTCAGGGCAAGCAGCTTTCCTACAACAACATCAACGACACCGACGCCGCCTTCGAATTGGTCTGCGAGTTCGATCCGGCCATCTCTCCAGCCGTTGCCATCATCAAACATGCCAACCCATGCGGTGTGGCAATGGGCGCCACGCTCAAGGATGCCTATGTCAAGGCGCTGGCCTGTGATCCGGTTTCCGCATTTGGCGGCATCGTGGCACTGAACGGCACACTGGATGAAGCCGTCGCAGAAGAAATCACAAAGATCTTCGTTGAAGTGATCATCGCCCCCGATGCAACGGAAGGCGCCAAGGCGCTTGTTTCCAAAAAGAAGAACCTGCGCCTGCTGCTCACTGGTGGCCTTGCCGACCCACGCGAAGAAGGCGTGACCGTCAAATCCGTTTCCGGCGGTCTCTTGGTACAGAACCGGGACAACGGCAACATCGCCGATCTTGACCTGAAGGTAGCCACCGAGCGCCAGCCTTCCGAGCAGGAAATGGCCGACCTCAAATTCGCCTTCCAAGTTTGCAAGCATGTCAAATCCAACGCCATCATCTATGTGAAAGACGGCGCGACCGTCGGCATCGGTGCTGGCCAGATGAGCCGCGTGGATTCTGCCCGCATCGCAGCCCGCAAAGCTGAAGACGCAGCCGAAGCCGCAGGCATGACCGAACCACTCACAAAGGGATGCGTCGTGGCCTCCGATGCCTTCTTCCCCTTCGCCGATGGTCTTCTGGCAGCCGCCGAAGCCGGAGCAACTGCCGTTATCCAACCGGGCGGTTCCATGCGCGATCAGGAAGTCATCGATGCGGCCAACGAAGCCGGCCTTGCCATGGTCATGACCGGCATGCGCCACTTCCGCCACTAGGAACCGGCAGCGTCTCCTGCGCCAGAGATGCAGCCAGAGCCTGACCAATATACAAAGCCCGGAGCGACCGTTTCGGGCTTTTTCCTTGCTTGCACAGCGCCTCAAACAAGGAAAAAGCCTAACGTAAAAACACGTATCAACAGCTTGACATCAGGTCTGAAAGAAATTCTTGATACAGAAAGCTTGATAGTTCGCGTATAATAGGCAATTGGAAAAATTTTTAAATATCTGTTTTAAAAGACAAAATCCATGTAGATATGCAAAAATAGTCTGCCTAAAAAATAATCATCACCATAAATGCAATGCCAACAAAACAGCCATGCAATTTTGTGCGATGTAAAATCGAGAGCCATGAACTATATTCATGGTCAAGGAAGCGATGAAGAGTTTGAAAGACAAAACCAAGTAAACGCTTCCGAAACGCAGTTGAAGATAAACAGCCACATAGCAACAAAGGAATGACACCGATGATCAATACTGTTGTTGAAAACTATCGCCAGTGGCGCAACTACCGTGACACGGTTGATGAACTTGCCCGCCTGAGCAATCGCGATCTGGGCGAACTGGGAATTTCCCGCGGCGACATCACCGAAATCGCACGTGAAGCTGCTACTGCAAAATAAAAAAGTCTTTCGCTGACAGAAATGTCAAAGCGAAAGCCACGAGTTTCAAGGAATTCAGGCTTTTCCTCCTCCCAAAGCCTGATGGATTCAAAACTACCTCCTCCCAGTTTTGAATCACCTAACAAAGCCCTCCGGACCTCCTCCCCCGGAGGGTTTTTGTTATCTGCTTGTCTTCGACACTCCCCAAATCTGCCCGACATTCCCGTCAAACGCTGCTTGCTTTCCGCATATTCTGCCCCATATCAAGGAGGCAAGACATTCTTGGGGGAAGGACGCATGGCTGATAAACACTATTCCGAAGACGACATCGAACTGCTTCCGCCAGAGAAAGCAGCCGAGGATGAGCAGGGCCATCGCGATTCTTCCATGGCCAAAAAGGCTGCCAATGTGCGCAAGAAATTCTGGTCTGTGGTCAGAAAAGCAGCCAAACAGATGCCCATCATCGAGGATGTGGTCGCCGCCTATTATTGTGCATTTGATCCTGAGACGCCGGTCAAGGTACGCCTCACGCTGATCGGGGCGCTCGCCTATTTCGTTTTGCCACTGGATGCCATCCCCGACATGATTTTCGGCCTCGGCTTTGCCGACGACATCGCGCTGCTGACCTATGTCATCAAGACCGTACACGGCAACATCACCGACAAACACCGGCTGCGCGCCAAACAGGCCATGGCCGAGCATGATGTGCATGTAGAGCGCTAGCCAAAACCTCTTTTGGCCACTCGGCCTAAAGCGTAATCACCACCTTGCCCTTGGCTTCCCTGTTGGCAATAGCCTTGATCGCCTCTGGCGTTTCTTCAAGAGGATAACGACGATCAATATATGGTTTGAGCTGACCGCTTGCGACCCAGGTCATGATCTGCTTCATATTCTCCGCATGATCAGCAGGCTCCCGCCCGATCGCCTCTCCCCAAAAGACCCCGAGCAGATCGACACCCTTCAGCATCACCAGATTGAGCGGCATTTTGGGGATGGTGCCTGACGCAAAGCCGATAACCAGAAACCGCCCATACCAGCCCGTAGCCCTGAGCGCAGCTTCGGACAGATCGCCACCAACCGGATCATAGACCACATCGACACCATGGCCGTAGGTCATGTCTTTCAGCGTTTCCTTAAGGTCATCTGTCTTGTAGTTGAGAAGGTCATCTGCGCCATGGGTCTTGCAAAGATGCAGCTTCTCATCCGATGACGCACAGGCGATGACCCGAGCCCCCATCAGCTTGCCGATTTCCACTGCAGCAAGCCCAACGCCCCCAGCAGCCCCAAGCACAGCAAGGGTTTCCCCCGGCTGCATGCGGGCGCGGCTGCGAAGGCCATAAATGGTGGTGCCATAGGTAATCATCAGACCGGCGGCATGCTCAAAGCCGAGTTTGGACGGCATCGTGATCGCTTCATCCTGCTGGACAACGACATAGTCGCGTGCGCCCCCCCAACGGATATAGGCAATTGCCTTTTCACCAACGCGGTGCGGGTCCACCCCTTCCCCAACCGCCTCGATAATACCGGCGATCTCTCCTGCAGGAGAAAAAGGAAGCTCAGGTGTGAACTGATATTTGTCGTGCAGAATCAACGTGTCGAAGAAATTAAGCGCGGCCGCCTTCACCCGGATCAAAACCTCACCCGGCCCGGCAGAAGGTTTCTTCATGTCAACCAGCTTGAGATTATCAACGCCTTCAAAGGCATCGCACACAATTGCCCGCATACTCGGTTCCCCCTTCTGCAACCATCCCCATAGCCCTAGCATGAGAAAACGGCGTCACAAAGATGCAAACACGCGCAATAAGACAAAAGGTGGCAGGGAGAGAGCCCTCTCCGGACCTATCTCGCACGCTTATATACTCCACCACCGTTTTCTCTCAGCGTGTCATGATCTAAAAACTTATAGACTAAAATGCGATCAATATTGGGAATATTGCTCTTAGATACATGCAACGTTACGCCGTCACCATCATTCGAATAGGTACCGACGACAGTGCCAAACCCCATCTCGAAGAGAGAGCCACCACCCATTTGGCGGTCTTGTTGCGTCATCCGCATTTGAAAAGCTCTGTTTGGCTGAAGAGACAGAATTATGCGGAATAAATAGCCGCTACGTCGAACAACCTGAACATAAACTCCTGGCACATCTCTTACAACAACGCCTCGATGCACGGCCCGAGCCATCGCGGCGCAGCGGTCGGAGCCGGATCCTTGTTCGGCCCTTGTCCTGCGCAACACCCTGACAAACTGATCCGTTATCATACCCGAGGTCTCGGTCTTGGCTGTCCATTCCCGCCGGTTACGCTTGAAGGATGCAATGGCATCACGCGTCTTGCGGCCCATAATTCCGTCGACCGGCCCGACACAGAAGCCCAGATAGTTGAGCGCTGACTGGATTTCCCGCACATTCGGAGGCGGACTTGGCCGGGCGTCGGGTTGCGCTCCCCAGCCTGATGCAGGGTCGGACGATGCTGAAGAGGGAGAGGCCTGCTGCTCTCTTAGATTCTTAACATGCTGATATTCTTGGCCATCAAACGCCCAGATGGCGTCGCCCCTGCTGCCGCCAAGCATCAGCCCTTTCATGCCATTCCGAGATTGATCCTCAATCAGTTCTATTGAATGGGTGACAATGTCCAAAAGCTTTGTCACCTTCCTGTTGCGAACCTGCAAGACTTCATGGGAACAGCCTGCGGTCCCGCAATATATCGAACCCCTGAAGGAGACGATATATTCATCACTTCTGTCCCCATGGGCTTCCAGATTGACCTTTTTCACCGTGAAGAGGCCAAGATCAGGGCCATTTTCAGCTTTGAGATACTGCACCACGAGATCTTCGCGCGCCATGGATGAAGGGCAGGAGGCCATAAAGAACGCAAAAGCGCAGACGATAAGGCCAGCCAGATATAAGTGTTTCAAGAGACTAGTCCATTTGCAATAAATTTGCCCGCCAACCGGGCCGAAAGAATGATCTGCAAATGATAGGGTTTCAGAAAAAATATTATCAACCCGAAATTTCATCACTGCGCTTATTGTCTAGCTCATCAGCGGGCTTTTGCGCTGTGAAAAGCCAGACGGTTCCATTTTGGCGCATTCTGGTCTAGAAAGGCGCATCTGCGGCCATTGCGCCAAGGGCCTTACCAGAGCAGCAAACCGCAGATACAAAAACAAAGAACAACAAAAGCGGAAGACAGGAAACAAATGCGCGGATATTTCGCAGTCGGCGTACAAGGGCTATCCAAAGAGGGCAACTTCGGAAATCTGGTCAGAACGGCCCATGCCTTCGGCGCCAGCTTCTTTTTCACGATTGCGGCGGAAAGAACATTCGCCAAGCCGGGAACGGACACCTCCAACAGCGGCGACCATCTACCCTATTATCCTTGGGCCAATGAAGACGAGCTCATACTGCCCAAGGATTGCCGCCTTGTCGGCATTGAGCTGACCGACGACGCTGTGGATCTGCCCAGTTTCAGACACCCGACCAAGGCAGCCTATATTCTGGGGCCCGAGCGGGGTAACCTGACCAAGTCGATGCAGGACAAATGCGAATTTATCGTCAAGATCCCGACGCGCTTCTGCTTGAATGTCGCAACGGCGGGCGCCATCATCATGTATGATCGAGTGCAATCGATGGGCGGTTTTACCGATCGCCCGGTGCGCGCTGGCGGCCCGCGTGAAGCCCGTGTGCATCAACATGGCCAGCCAAGATTCCGCTCCGGCACACCGGACGCTCTCAAAGGCTGAAAACTGGCCTGAAGGCCTTCCTTTCATAGGTGGGTCTTTAGACAGCAGACAAGATGGCATCTGCCTATCTCTTGCCGCATTTGCGGTGAATCTTGCCTGCAATCGCATCAGAATCGCGGAAATCCGGCCGGTGAACGGCAAACGAGCAAAAAAAATCAAAATTTGCTGCAACTTCACTGTTTGGTAACCCTGACTTTGGTAAATGTTAAATGAATGAATTGGAGCCTGAGGCTCCTGTTGGCATCCAGTCGAAAGCGACAGGTAGAGATGAAAAGCGTAAAAATCCTCGGAGCAGCCACCCTTCTCGCACTTTCCGCCACTGCAGCAAATGCTCAGGGCGCGGCCACTCGCGTCGAACAATTCCAAGATTGGGGTGCTTATGTTTTTAACGATCCTCAACGTGGCAAGATGTGCTTTGCGGTTAGCCAACCCAAAGACATGGAGCCAAAGAATGTGAACCGCGATCCGGTCTATTTCTTCATCACCACGCGCCCGCGCGAAGGTGTTCGCGAAGAAGTGAACGTGATCACCGGCTATCCTTACAAAGAGGGGTCAAAGACCTCCATTCAGGTCGGTTCGGATACATTCTCTCTTTATACGTCCGGCGATGGCGCCTGGCTTGAGAATGCAGCTGAAGAAGCCCGTTTGGTCAATGCAATGCGCGCTGGCGCAAGCATGGTCGTCAAAGGCACCTCGTCTCGCGGCACCCTGACGGTTGATACCTACTCCCTCTCGGGCGTTACGGCGGCAACCCGCAAGGCTCTGGCCGAGTGCCAGTAAGATAAAGTGACCAGAAAAATCAACAAAAGCGGCTGACAAGGCCGCTTTTTTGCTTTATACACCCGCCAATTCGTACAGCATTCAACCGGATTGCCCCCTGATGGACAGCACTTGCTGAAAAAAGGGCAAGGATCGGGCCACCCATAGCCAATGCGCGGTGGTCGTTCTGGAATGGCAGTCTACAAGGATCGCGCCACACCTTACGCCTTTGCCAATCGGCAAGCGAAGGAACAGACGTGATCGGCCTTGAAAAGAGGAACCGCGCCAACCCGCGGCTTTGAAAATTACATGACGCACGCATCCGCTCTGGACACAGCACAGGAGACCCCTGTTCTGGACACTGTCGCTATTGAAACAAGCCACAATTACACCTGGCCTGCCCTTGATCCCGACAAGCTCAATCTTGTGGGCATGAATCGCGAAGACCTCTCGGAGGCGATGCGCCGGGTCGGCGTGGCGGAAAAGCAGATCCGCATGCGCGTCAACCAGCTCTGGCACTGGATCTATGTGCGCGGCGCCACCTCCTTTGATCAGATGACCAATGTGTCGAAGGATCTGCGCGCCAAGATGGATCTGGTCTACACCATTACCCATCCAGAACTGGTCGCCGAACAGATCTCGGTGGACGGCACCCGCAAATGGCTGCTGCGCTTTCCGCCCCGTGGCGCCGGACGCCCGGTGGAAGTGGAAACTGTCTATATTCCAGATGAAAACCGGGGCACGCTTTGCGTTTCCTCACAGGTTGGCTGCACGCTCAACTGCACCTTCTGCCACACAGGCACCCAGAAGCTGGTGCGTAACCTGACAGCGGAAGAAATCGTCGCTCAGCTACGCGTTGCCCGCGAAATTCTCAACGATTTCCCAGATCGCGAAGCAAAAGTCGGCACCATTGTTCCCAAAATGGGCCGTTTTGTTTCTAACGTCGTCATGATGGGCATGGGCGAACCGCTCTTCAATTATGACCATGTGAAAACCGCGATGCTGATCATGTCCGATGGAGAAGGTCTGTCCATCTCCAAACGCCGCATCACGCTGTCGACCTCCGGGCATGTACCAAACATCCGGCGCGCTGGCGAGGAAGTCGGCTGCATGCTGGCCATTTCCCTTCATGCCACCAATGATGAGCTGCGCGACGAAATCGTGCCCATCAACAAGAAGTGGCCACTCAAGGAACTGCTTGAAGCATGCCGCACCTATCCCGGCGTTTCCAACGCCAAGCGCATCACCTTTGAATATGTGATGCTCAAGGGTGTGAATGATTCCATCGAGGATGCCCGCAACCTCGTAAAGCTGCTGCGCGGCATCCCGGCAAAAATTAACCTCATTCCCTTCAATCCATGGCCGGGCAGCCAGTATGAATGCTCTGACTGGGACCAGATCGAGGAATTTGCTGATTTCATCAACCGTGCCGGTTATGCGTCACCGGTTCGCACACCACGCGGACGTGACATCTATGCTGCCTGTGGCCAGTTGAAATCCGAATCCGAACGCCTGCGCAAGGTTGAGCGCGAAAAACTGGAAGCCGAGTTGGCCGCCCTTGAAAGAATGCGCTTGGCAAACCTTGTCGGCGACGGCTCCAACGACGATATGGAAGAAGAGGAATAGGGAAGAGCCCAAACACTCCCCTTTTCTCACGCGCAAGATACCTGTAAGCCCAAGGAGCCTGCCATGAGCCTGTCCCGCCTGATTGCCCGCATCATCATGGTGCCAATCGGTCTGTTTCTGGCCATCATGGCAGCCAGCATCTTCTTGGGCTTTGCCCTCAATTCCATGGCGCCCAGCCCCGGCATGTATCATGATCCGGCAGCGGAAAATATGTTCGCCATCTTTTCCGGCTTTGTGCTGGCCTTCCCACTGGGGCATTTCGCCTTCTATCCGGCCATTCTGGGCCTGATCATCGCGGAAATCTTCTCATGGCGCAGCATCTGGATCTATTTGGCCTATGGGTTGGCGTTGTCTTTCTTCATCACCCATTCTCCCAATGAGCCGGTTGATGCCATGGCAATCGCCATAGATATTCGAGCCATGGCGGCGGGCCTCATCGGAGGGTTTGTCTATTGGCTGATTGCAGGCAGAGGCGCAGGCATCGTGAGGCGCTCCCTCGACAACAAGCCCAAATCACTCTGAAGTCACGAAAACTCTTGGGACATCTCTGCTCGTCTCATAAAAAAAGGCGCGATCCAGCAGGAACGCACCCTTCAGATTCGGCTTGTCACAATAGAAGCCGATTAGGCCGCAGCCTTGCGCACGGCTGCCTTGAAAGCAATCATTGCCAGCAGCAATCCTGCCACGGCAAGAATTCCTGCAGCCGGCATACTGCCTACCTTGGCAACAAGCCAATTAACCAGATCAGCGATCGCGCGACCGCGCCGACCACTCACGCCCAGAGTTTCTCCGCTATAGGCGACATAGGCGAGATATTCACAGACGGCAAAGACCAGCGCTCCGATAACAAACGGTTTTACGGACATTTTCTTCTTCTCTTCCTTACAAAACTGAATACCCGGCAAACCAAATAATGGCAACTCTGCCGGGTTGGCATCTCTTTTCGAGAGCTTCTAATAATAGACATGAATGTCAAAAAAGAGCGGTATGGAGGAATAGTGGCGAAGATGCGGCACGATACAGGCTGCAAGCAAGCGAAGATGTCGACTCAAGCGCCGCCGCGACCGGCGAACAGCTCGGCGTGATCGCTAAGCAGACCTGCCACGCGATCCATCATCATGCGCACTTCGGGACGGCGGCGGTCATCATCATTGACCACGATATAGAGCCGTGTGGTCAAATCCTCGATCATATCGCCTTCCCGTATCATAGAAGGCTGCGCGTCACCGATAAAGCAGGGCAGAACGCCCCGCCCCTGCCCACTCACGATGAGATGCAGCAACATATGCGCCTTGTTGGTCCAACTGTAGACTTCCCTGTCATAATGCTCGAACACCCAACGATCAGCGGGAAAACGCGACGTTTCCTTGCCCAGAGAAATCCACGGCACATCTTCAGTCTGGGCTAGCTCGATGCTTTTATAGACCGCATAGCGCATCACGACTGATTGCAGGATGGCATAATTGCCTGACGTGGGTGGCGCAATCGTCAGAAACACGAGTCTGTCGCGATTGATATGTTGGGTCGTTTCATGACAGTCGGTAAAGCCGACACGGATATCGCCCGGCCCCTTCGAAAGGGCCTTGCCATGATGCGCAAAAAACATTGCCAACCATGTATCGGCAGCGACTTCCACCACAGGATCCTTAAAGGCGCCGCCATGCCAGTCCGTTATCTCGGTTGAGATCTTCTGCATCTGCTTGACCTGCTCAAGCAGAATCTCGCCGTCCTTTGCCAGAACATAGCCACGCCTGCTGCGCTCGAATAGCAGACGATTCATCGTCCGCTCAAGCGCCAGAATGCGCCGTCCAATCGTCGGCGCGCTAAGCCCCGTACGCACCGCTGCACCAGACAAACCACCGCACTCGGCCACGATCATAAAGAGCCTGAGATCATCCCAACTTGCTTCCATGACCTTTCTTTCCTACGGAGCACGAACGGGCGCAACGCATAAGAATGAAAAACAACTTTCAAACTCTAATCTACATCGCTCATGCGAGTGATGCTATATCTTAAGGTGTCCCCAAGGACCGGTGCGCGATTTTTCAATGGATCAACACCGAGCCATTCCAAGGGAACCATCAGTCACAATCGGCGTATAACATCATCCGTTCCTGCCCCCGCAGGTCAACGGCAGGGATATTTATGCGCATAATGCAGGAGTGTAGAAAATGACACATATGCAAACACTGCTCATGTGGGATTCTGCAACAAAAACCAGCCATAACAAACATGACGCCTTTCAGGATCCGTTTGAACGCCCTGAATGGCAGCCTTTTATGCCATGGGTCAATATACTTCAGGCCCTTTCGCGCAAACACTAAGGCCCACATTTCAAACAAAAACAATCCATTGATAGGCCCTATCCTCCCATAGATAATGAGCCAGAGCCGGTGCAAGAAATCACAGCCCTTGCGTCGGCTCTTTTCATGTCACCATGAAGCGACAAGCCCCATAGTCGCACCCGCAAAGCCTATCTAAGCCTTTCTGATGGCTTGGGATTACGCGTGATACTGCCCCGCTTCTTGCTGGGGATCCGCGTGACGGTAGTGGAGGATTTTTCGCCATTGAGCAATTTATTGATGGCAGAGCTTTTGCTGTGGTTCTTGGCCAAACAATGGGCACGAATGAGCTCACCCGTCTTGGTCTTGTAGCTCTTCACCCAAATACATTGGGACGTCGCATCACACCGCATTATGGACAGAGCTCCGCAACTGTCAGCCCGGCTTTGTGTTACGCCGGAAACGCTGCTGACACCAAGAAGTCCCGCACCAAGAATGGCAACAAGACCAAAGCGCATCAGACTTACCCATAAATGCGTCATCGAATCGATCCTTTCCCCACTCAGAGGGACATAAATCACCACCACGATGCAACCGTCCGCAGTCCCTTTTCTTTGCCCGACAAATAGGCTAGAGCAGGCAAAGACCAAGCGATCCGGACCCGCTCATGCGCAAGACTTTTATAACCGAAGCATACTGTTACCCTGTCTATTGGGCGACTATGGCAATTTTGCTACTGTCAGCCCTCTTTCTGGTCCTGCCGGAGCTGGACATCTGGGTCAGTCAGATCTTTTATAACCCGGCAGACGGCTTTTGGCTCAAGGCCCACTATGTGCCACTCCGTTTGCGCAAACTGGGACTGTTCCTGCCCCGCGCCGCCATTCTGCTCTTGCTTGGCTTCGCTCTTGCGCGACTCTTTTGGCCATCTCTCAAAAAGCTGTTTCCCCTCCCAACGGTTTTATTTCTGGGAGCAAGCGCTCTATTGGGGCCGGGACTACTGATCAATGGCCTGCTCAAGGCCAATTGGGGCCGCGCCCGCCCGATCCAGACAGATCTGTTTGGCGGCGACTGGCCCTTCTCTGAAGTCTGGGTGGTGACCGATCACTGCCAGAGCAACTGTTCCTTCGTATCAGGTGAAGCCTCAATGAGCTTCTGGCTGCTGGGGTTGGTATTACTCTTGCCAATTGGCTGGCGCAAGGCATCGGGTTGTCTCCTTGCCACTCTGTGTGTGCTGATCTCGCTTAACCGCATCGCCTTTGGTGGCCATTTCCTCTCCGACATTCTCCTTTCGTGGGCGCTCACAGGCTGGGTGATGCTCATCCTTTATCGCCTCATGCAGCTGGCCGGATGGTTTGGCGACAGGGCACAGAGGATCGAGGAAAACTGGGATCATACGGGACAACAAATCCGCGCCCGCCTTGCAACGCTCTGGCGCATTCTGAGCCAATAACCCAGCCAAATGCCAAGAGACCTTGGCAGTGTGGAAGGAGCTACGCTGTCATAAGCACAAAACCCGGCGGATAACTCGCCCCCCTCGGGAGGAAATTCTCCCCTCTCCCTCTTGCGCAGAATTATATAGCGCCTATAGTGCCGCCAGATATATTAAAGAGAGCAGTCTCTTCCCAATGACTAAGGCGCAGACATTGCATCAGGCGCCTCCAGACAATCAGGTGAAATCGCATGGCGAAAAAAGGCGATATCAAAAAAGTCGTATTGGCCTATTCAGGGGGCCTAGATACATCCATCATTCTCAAATGGCTGCAGACCGAATATGGCTGCGAAGTGGTTACCTTCACCGCCGATCTCGGTCAGGGTGAAGAGCTGGAACCAGCCCGCAAGAAAGCCGAAATGCTCGGCATCAAGGATATCTATATCGAAGATGTCCGTGAAGAATTCGTGCGCGACTTCGTTTTCCCGATGTTCCGCGCCAACGCCCTTTATGAAGGCGTATACCTGCTCGGCACCTCCATCGCCCGCCCGCTGATCTCCAAACGTCTTGTCGAGATCGCCAAGGAAACCGGCGCCGATGCCGTCGCTCATGGCGCAACCGGCAAGGGCAACGACCAGGTCCGTTTCGAGCTGGCCGCCCGCGCCCTCAATCCGGACATCAAGGTCATCGCGCCTTGGCGTGAATGGGACCTGACCTCGCGCACCAAGCTTCTTGAGTTCGCAGAGCAGAACCAGATCCCCATCACCAAGGACAAACGCGGCGAAGCCCCCTTCTCGGTGGATGCCAACCTGCTGCACACCTCTTCTGAGGGCCGTGTTCTGGAAGATCCGGCCATCCCGGCTGAGGAATATGTCTATTCCCGCACCATCAGCCCGGAAGCGGCTCCAGACAAGGCCACCATCATTGAGGTTGGCTTTGAAAAGGGCGACGCTGTTTCCATTGATGGCGTCAAAATGACCCCAGCCGAAATCCTCACCAAGCTCAACGAGCTGGGTCATGACAATGGCATCGGTCGTCTTGATCTGGTGGAAAACCGTTTCGTCGGCATGAAATCCCGTGGCATCTATGAAACCCCGGGCGGCACGATCCTGATCGCAGCGCACCGCGGCATCGAATCCATCACCCTTGATGGCGGCTCGGCGCACCTGAAGGATTCCATCATGCCGCGCTATGCAGAACTGATCTATAACGGCTTCTGGTACAGCCCGGAACGTGAAATGCTGCAGGCTCTGATCGACAAATCTCAGGAATATGTCACCGGCACCGTTAAACTGAAGCTCTACAAGGGCAATGTTGACGTCATCGCCCGCGACAGCGAATACAGCCTCTATAGCGAAGATCTGGTGACCTTCGAAGAAGGCGCGATCGATTATGATCACAATGACGCTGCCGGCTTTATCGAGCTGCAGGGACTGCGCCTAAGGACCATTGGCTATCGCAATCGCAAGGCCAAAGGCTAAGTTGAAGCCTCCAATCTGGAATGACAAAGTGGCGGGGTTACAACCTCGCCATTTTTTATGGATGAGACAGATTGCTCCTTAGTCGATTTGCACCCGCAAACCAGCCGCGATCCTGTATCCATAAGGCTTTTATGTGATTGGGAACCATCCAATGCTTAGAAATATCAATCCACTTCTCTCCCCAGACCTTCTTCATATTCTCGCCGCCATGGGACATGGCGATGATCTGGTGATTGCCGACGCGAACTATCCCGGCGAACAGATTGCCCGCACCAACGGCTGCCGCTACGTGCGCCTTGACGGTATATTGGCAACGGACGTTTTGAAAGCCGTGCTGGAGCTGATGCCACTGGACGACTTCGTGGAAGATCCGGCCTATGTGATGGAAGTGGTTGGCGATGCCGCCGAAATTCCGCCCGTTGTGACCGAATTCCAGTCCGTCATCAAAGACGCAGCTGACAATCCCGCAGACATTGCATCGATGAACCGCTTTGCCTTCTATGAGCGCTCCCAGAACGCCTATGCAATCGTCCAGACCGGCGAACGGCGGCTCTATGGCAATATTATCGTCAAGAAGGGCGTTGTGCGTCTCTAACGCGCATGGAACAAAGCATATTGCCCTCTTTGGAAACGCATATGACCGAAACACTTTTGATCAGACAGCATATCGAAGAGGGCAAGATCTCCAGGGCCCATTACTCGCTATGCGAAACCTATCGCTACGCCCTCAAGCGGGTCTGGGACGACACGGCCCCCAAACTCCTGTTCATCATGCTCAATCCGTCCACGGCAACCGAGCTGAAGAATGATCCCACCATCGAGCGCTGCGAACGACGCGCCCGCGCACTGGGCTATGGCGGTTTCAAGGCTTGCAACCTCTTTGCCTATCGCGCCACAGATCCGAAAGACCTAAAACGGGCAAAGGAGCCGATAGGGCCGGACAATCTAGCCACCCTGATGAAATCCGCCCGTCTTGCCGACACGATCCTGTGTGCATGGGGCACCCACGGAGCCTATCTGGGCATGGGACCTGCAGTTTTCCGGCTGCTGGCCTCGGAAGGATTGGTGTTGCATCATCTTGGCCTCTCCCGCGACAATCATCCAAAGCACCCGCTTTATGTCTCCTACCAGACAACTTTTCAGGTCTGGCCGACTGAGCCCTCGCCATAAGCAGAAAGTAGAAAGTAGAAAGCAGAAAGCAGAAAGCAGATTGCATAGCAATCTCCACTGTCTTGACCAAAAATCAGGATTGCCCCATTGTCAAAATTAGGAAGGCCTCCAACGGCGAGAGGATAAACGCACGGCAATGCAAATGCCGTTCGAGAGAGTGTATGCGTCCCATCACCAGCCTCAGCGTTGTGGGGGATGATGAGCTGGTGAGGGACTCAAGAAAGAAAGAACGTAAATTTGGGGGTCTCGTCTTTCGATCTTGAAGTTGTTCCTGACGAAGCGTCAGGGTAACCGCATCTCTTTTTCTTATTGTCAGAATTCTCTTATTGCTGGTTATGGAAGAATTCTAATTACAGCGATTAATATCGAACCCGCAGGAATGCGTCTGTCCACCAAAATGGAGGACAATGTGGACAAACATCATGCCGA
The DNA here is from genome assembly GCF_963678225.1 of uncultured Cohaesibacter sp. Taxonomy (NCBI): domain Bacteria; kingdom Pseudomonadati; phylum Pseudomonadota; class Alphaproteobacteria; order Hyphomicrobiales; family Cohaesibacteraceae; genus Cohaesibacter; species uncultured Cohaesibacter sp. The sequence continues at coordinate 886,940 of NZ_OY782764.1, forward strand.
ATGAACGTCAAAGCCATCTTTTGAAAAAATGCGAAGCCGCTTTGGGGCGACAGGAATTCTTTTCATTTTACCAGGAGCTGATCAAAGAATTGAAATCCATTCAGGTCGGTGTCTGGTCCTTTGATGACGACATCCCCCGGTGCCTGTTCATCAGACACTTGCAGAATCCACTCTTCGGAGAAGTGGCAAAAACGATCTATCTAGCCGGTTGGTACCAACACGATCCTGTGCTCAAAGAGGTGAAGGCCCTTGAGGTGGGCACCCGCATCATTGAGAGCTTCCGCGAGACAAAAGATAAATATCCAGAAGAATTTTTGCGTGCCTTCTCCTCGATTTTCAAGGAAAACAACCCAGAATTTGGCTTTTCTGATCGCATCACACTTCTTGCTGCAACCCCAACGCTACGCATGGTCATGCATCTCTATTTCGACGACACCAGAGAGATCGATCAGGAACTTTTCCCTACCTTCGTGGATCTATCCATCAGGCATTTTTCGGCGGCTCCCCAACTCACAGCAACCTATGAGCCAGAACCACACCCAGTCCTTGCCAAGCTATCGGATCGCGAAAGAGAGGTCTGCCTTGGCATCCTCTCGGGCAAGAAGGCCGAACGCATTGCCGCCGACATGGATATTGCCGCGTCCACGGTTGTGACTTACCGCAGACGCGCCTATGAAAAACTCGGAATAAACACGCGCGCATCGCTGTTCGAGCTTTGCCAATTCTGATCCAGCAATAAGCTTCATTCCCCTGTCACAGGAACGCTTTAGGGAGCTATGCATTACTGCAACGCAGCCAATTTGCCGTTTTTCCGCATGAACAAGGCTTTTCAACTGGGGAAAATTCGTATAGAGCTTGCGCCAACTTCCTGAATAAGTCGGGCCGAAAGGGTGCGTCGGCATTTGCCGAGGCCGTTTGCTATGCCCGTAAAACATGAGAAACAGACATGAATCTGCGCAACATTGCGATCATCGCACACGTTGACCACGGCAAGACCACTCTGATCGATGAACTGCTCAAAGCCTCTGGCATGTTCCGGGCCAACCAGCAAACCGAAGAACGGATGATGGATTCCAACGATATCGAACGTGAGCGCGGTATCACCATTCTGGCCAAAGTGACCTCGCTGGAACATGACGGCACACGCATCAACATCGTTGACACCCCGGGCCACGCCGACTTTGGCGGCGAAGTGGAACGTATCCTCAACATGGTCGATGGCGTTATCGTGCTAGTGGATGCGGCTGAAGGCCCGATGCCTCAGACCAAATTCGTGGTCTCCAAGGCATTGAATCTTGGCCTGCGCCCAATCGTGGCCATCAACAAGATCGACAAACCCGAGCAGCGCGCTGACGAAGTGCTCGACGAAGTCTTTGACCTGTTCGCCAATCTGGATGCCGATGAGCATCAGCTCGACTTCCCCGTTCTTTACGGCTCCGCCAAGAACGGCTGGATGGCGACCGATCCGGACGGCCCCAAGGATAGCCTTGAGCCATTGTTCGATATGGTCATCAAGCATGTGCCTGCCCCCAAGGTGGAAGAAGGTGAATTCCGTCTGTTGGCAACCACCATTCAGTCGGACAACTTCCTTGGCCGCATCCTGACCGGTCGTATCATCGCAGGCGAAGTCACCCCGAACATGGCCGTCAAGGCTTTGTCCCGTGATGGTTCGCTGATCGAACAGGGTCGTGTGTCCAAGGTTCTGGCTTTCCGCGGCCTTGAACGCGCCGCCATCGAAAAGGGCGAAGCAGGCGACATCGTTTCCATCGCCGGCCTGCAGAAGGCCACCGTTGCCGACACCATCTGCGCGCCAGCCGTGACCGAAGCCATTCAGGCCCAGCCGATTGACCCGCCAACCCTGTCCATGACCTTCCGCGTCAATGATAGCCCACTGGCTGGCCAGGAAGGCGACAAGGTGCAGAGCCGCGTCATCCGTTCCCGCCTGCTGTCTGAAGCCGAGGGCAACGTTGCCCTGAAAGTGGAAGAAGCCCAGGGCACAGACGCCTTCATCGTATCGGGCCGTGGCGAGCTGATGCTCTCCATCCTCATCGAGAATATGCGTCGCGAAGGCTTCGAGCTTGGCGTCGGCCGTCCGCAGGTCGTCATGCAGAAGGACGAAAATGGAAAGCGCCTCGAGCCAATCGAAGAAGTGACCATCGACGTGGATGACGAATATTCGGGCATCGTTGTGCAGAAGATGCAGGAACGCAAAGCCGAAATGGTCGAAATGCGCCCATCCGGTGGCGGTCGTACACGCCTGATGTTCCACGCGCCGACCCGTGGCCTGATCGGCTACCAGTCCGAACTGCTCAGCGACACGCGCGGCACGGCCATCATGAACCGCATTTTCCATGAATATCAGCCGCACAAGGGCGAGATCGCCTCGCGCAACACCGGCGTATTGCTTTCCAACGGCAATGGCGAAGCCGTGGCCTATGCCCTCTGGCAGCTGGAAGACCGTGGCCCGATGATGATTGATCCGGGCACCAAGGTCTATGAAGGCATGATCGTGGGCGAGCATACCCGTGGCAACGATCTGGACATCAACGTGCTCAAGGGCAAGCAGCTGACCAACATCCGCTCTTCAGGCAAGGATGACGCCATCAAGCTGACCACGCCGCTAAGGCTGAGCCTTGAAGCTGCGCTGAGCTACATCGCCGATGATGAGCTGGTGGAAGTGACGCCACAGTCCATCCGCCTGCGCAAGATCCTGCTGGATCCCAATGATCGCAAGCGGGCCATGCGCGCTTCCAAAAAAGCCAGCTGATAGGCTGACACTTTTTATGCAATCAAAAAGCCGCCTCGGGAATCCCGCAGGCGGCTTTTTCATGAGTAGCTTTTACCGAGCAGCTGCTAGAAGGTGCCACCCATGAAGCAGTCATTGGCATCCACCGCCAAATGGAACAACGCCCCAAGCCCGAACGCCCGTGCCCGCCAGTCTGGCACCAACACAAGCCCGACATAAACCACACCAGCCCAAAGCGTATGCAGGGGATGAAAACCGATGCTGCAACGGTTCGGATCAAAAATCGGGTCGGCCAACAGATGGTCTACATCGATAACAATCGTTGCGACCATGACCAATGCAGCCTTGAGCCATATCTCTTTGGGAAAGAGCAACCGCGCCAGCACAAATGGCACCAGAAAATGCCCTGAATAATGCACAAGGGTGCGAAGCAAGTCGTAAGATCCGTCCACGTTGGCTCTCTTTGTCTAAACCCGGATTGTCACTAGAAAAAAGCAGCGTCAGCTTGAGCAGACAAGCCTTTCCTGCCCTTACAGGCGCTCTATCAAACATAGATCAATAGAAATCGCCAATAAAAAACCCGGATCTAGATCCGGGTTTGAAAGTTACACGGCTTACGCGATCGATATTCACAAAACCAATGCAGACAATCTCTTTAGCCAGCGAACAGAGAAAAGACGCTGATACCGAGAGCCACAACAGTAATAATGACAAGCAGATAGAACCAGAAACGAACTGGAATGAAAAACAGGCTGTCGCCCCGCTTCAAGAGAAGCTCCTCTCCACTATCCTTGTCGATAACCACTTTGCCCTTATCCGTGCGGCCGAGCAGCGCGACAACGCCATAGGCCCCGATTGTCGCAAAAAGCGAAATAATGACAGGAGCAAAACCAGACTGAGGGCCAAGAAGGCTACCGGATACGAGAAAACCGATAAATGCACCGGCGAAGACACCAAGAGGAAGAAGAAGGCCCCAGCCTCTCCAGATCAAAAACATCGAATATTCCTTTTTCTTTTTCGTAGAGCCCCGTTTAGAACATGCCAATAAAGGCAAAAAAGGGGTCAACAAAAGCGAAATGGCAACTCTCAAGGAATTATGGGAACCTCCTAAGGTCCATCACGGGAAAACCACCTGTTGCACAATGCCCCATAGTTGCTTGGAACGCACAGCCTATATCGGAGAAATCAAAAAGCCCGGCTTGACCGGGCTCTTCCTATATTCTGGATGATTCGTCTCGAGTTGCAGCACAGCAGCCAATCTATCCCCTAGCCCCAAGGCCCTGGCTGATTGTCATCCCTTGGGGAAGAACTGCGCCCCCAGGGACCGTCTGCGCCCGCATCCAGTTGCATCTGGCTGCGACGCTGGGAAGCACCGAGCGTCCCGCCACCACTTACCTTGAGAGGGCTCTGTCCGCCATACCATTCAGACTGCAGCGACTGCAGCGCATCGATCCGGTTCTGCGTATCCGGGTGGGTGGAGAAGAGATTATCCATCTTCTGCCCCGATAGCGGATTGATAATAAACATATGGGCCGTTTCAGGATGCTGTTCCGCGGTTACGTTGGCCGTGCGACCCGCCGCATTGGCAATCTTGGCCAGCGCTGTGGCCAGCCACATGGGCTGACCGCAAATTTCCGCACCGGTCTTATCGGCCGCATATTCCCGCGTCCGGCTGATGGCCATCTGCACGATGGACGCTGCCAGCGGAGCCAAAATCATGATGGCAATCGTACCGATGATACCGCCCCTTTCCCTGCTACCGCCAAAGAACATCGCAAAGTTGGCAAGCATGGAAATGGCACCCGCAAAGGTCGCCGTCACGGTCATGGTCAGAATGTCGTAATTCTTGATATGCGCCAGCTCATGGGCCATCACTCCAGCCACCTCTTCATAGGTCAGCCGGTTGAGCAGGCCTGTCGAGGCAGCAACAGCGGCATGCTGCGGACTGCGTCCGGTGGCGAACGCATTGGGCTGATCGGAATTGATGACATACACCTTGGGCATGGGCAGCCCGGCTGACTGGGCCAGCTTCTGCACAATCTCGTAATATTCAGGAGCCGTACGCGCATCCACCTCCATGGCGTTGTGCATGCGCAGCACCATCTTGTCCGAATTCCAGTAGCTGAACACATTCATGCCCAGCGCAAAGATGAAGGCAATCATCATGCCTCCCGAGCCACCGAGCAAATAGCCGATGGCCATGAACAGGCCCGTCATGGCGGCCAGCAATAATGTGGTACGGAAGAAATTCATGCCAAATCTATCCTTCTTTATGGCGCACAGCGATTGGATCGCATTATAATATCCTATATGGTGCCGCACGAGACCCATTTTCAAGATAGGAAAGCAAGGGAGCAAATTTATGGCAGACGAAGCCCCGAAAAGACAGACCGTTGATGTCGACTCCCCTCAGTTCAAGAGCACGGAAGAACGCGTCGCCGATACTGCCAAGCCTAAAGAAGAGCCAAGACCACGCCGCAAATTCGAGGATCTGCCCCCCGCAGCCCAGCGCGCGCTCATGGAAGCGGAACAGCGCCGCAAGGAACGCGATGCGCTGAAGGTAAGCGCAGAGCGACCAAAAGAACTCAATGGACGCGGTGGTCTCGATCCATCACGCTATGATGATTATGAAATCGACGGTCGTGCCATCGATTTTTGATACGATCACAAAGCAATCAACAAAAGGGCGAACGGCTTGGCCGCTCGCCCTTTTGGTTTTCATTCCGACACAAAGATCAGATCAATCACAGATCGGATGATTTCTTCCAGATATTGATGTCCTCATCCTGCGCATAAAGATCAATCTCAGCCAGTTCTTCCGCTGTGAAATCGAGATTTTCAACCGCGCCTACGCAATCAACGATCTGCGACGCACGAGACGCCCCGATCAGCGCCGTGGTGATGCCCTCATCGCGCAACACCCACGCAATCGCCATCTGTGCCAACGTCTGACCGCGACGAGCGGCAATCTCGTTGAGCTTCTTGAGATGCTCGACAGCGCGTTCCGTGATCATTTCCTTCTTGAGGAAGCGACCCGAAGCAGCACGCGAATCAGCCGGAATGCCGTTAAGATACTTGTTGGACAACATGCCCTGAGCCAATGGCGTAAAGGCAATCGAGCCCACACCAAGCTCCTTGAGTGTATCCTTCAGTCCATCGCGTTCAACCCAACGATTGAGCATATTGTAGCTCGGCTGGTGGATAAGGCATGGCGTACCGAGCTCATCAAGAATCTTGACCGCTTCCCGCGTACGCTGGGAATTGTAGGACGAAATGCCCACATAGAGCGCCTTGCCCTGACGCACCAGCGTATCAAGCGCCCCCATGGTTTCTTCCAGAGGCGTGTTGGGGTCGAAGCGGTGGGAATAAAAAATATCGACATAGTCGAGCCCCATGCGCTTCAAGGATTGATCGCAAGACGCGATCAGATATTTCCGGCTACCCCATTCCCCATAAGGCCCAGGCCACATGTCATAGCCCGCCTTTGAAGAAATGATCATTTCATCGCGATAGGGTTTGAAGTCGGTCTTGAGAATGTCACCGAAGGCTTCTTCGGCAGCGCCAGCAGGAGGGCCATAATTGTTGGCCAGATCGAAGTGAGTAATGCCCAGATCGAATGCGGTCCGACACATTTCCTGCTTGGTGAAATGCGGAGTGTCATAGCCAAAGTTGTTCCAGAGCCCAAGCGAAACCGCAGGCAATTTAAGCCCCGACTTGCCACACCGACGGTAAGGCATGGTGTCGTAGCGTTTATCAGATGCAGTATAAGTCATATCTTCCCTCCAACGTTCAAACCTTATTGCACCACCCCGATTTGGCACTTGCCAAAGCACGGGCGAGGTCACAAAATTTCACTCTTTCAAAATCGAATCCATTCGTCCTCCGGCGAGCACGAGGAAACAATGCGGAATCTAATCCTTTCATGGCAGTTCTGGGCCGTTCTTTCGGCCTGCTTTGCTGCATTGACGGCCATTTTTGCCAAGGTGGGCGTATCGGGCATTGGGTCGGATTTCGCAACCTTCATACGCACAATCGTTATTCTGCTTGCTCTGGCCGCCATGCTCAGCGCGACAGGCGGCTGGGACAGCCTTTCCAGCCTATCGTCAAAATCAATTCTCTTTCTGGTCCTTTCCGGTCTGGCCACAGGCGCATCATGGATTTGCTATTTCCGCGCCCTCAAAATCGGACAGGCCTCTCAGGTTGCCCCCATAGACAAAATGAGCGTTGTGCTCGTTGCCATCTTCGGCGCCATCTTCCTTGGCGAACAGCTCTCCCTTGGTGGCTGGCTCGGCGTTGGCTTCATCGCCACAGGAGCCGTGCTCGTTGCCCTTTTCTAAGCTCAACCTTTAACAGCCGTGACTGCCATCATAAGCATTCACAGCGGGGCTTTGCCAGCCCTCCAGACTTCCCGCAACAGGCTTATAAACTTCCATCTTCAAGGGATAGCATTGTGCCGCATCGCTGGAATGTTCAGATGAGCAATCCCCGCCCGGACAAGCGCTCTGTACTGCCAAGAGATCAATCTCGGCAAACAGCCCCAGAGTGTCGCCGGGCCGCACCGGGCTGGCCTTCATGAAATATTGCCCCGTATCCCGCGTAAAGCCGGTGCACATGAAGACATTGAGCACATCATGTACATATTTCTCCGCTTCAGGCAGGCTGAGCTCGCGCGCCCGCGCCAAAGCGCGCGTCAGGTTCGAGTGGCAACAATAGTGATAATCCACCCCGTTGAGAACACGCCCCGTATAGGGATCACAGCGCGTACCAATCACGTCATGCACCGAGCCGCCATATTCATCGATGCCATACCATGCCAGCGTGTCTTCCATAACGGTCGCCATCGGCCGCATATAGGGAAAGCTCGACCAGAGCTGATCGCCAATGCTCACATGAGTTCCATGCAGCGCGCGAGTCTTGCCTGAATAAAAACGCTCGTCGAGATTGGCGCTGTTGAAGAGATCAAGATCCCCCACCTGCGGCCCTTCCGGACAGATGATACGCAGCAGATGCCCTGCAGGCACCTCAATGCTGGCCGCATCTCGCGCCGGAATGATGACTTCATCAATCTTCTCGGCCCCCGCAAAAGCAGCCTGATAAAGCCCGATATCCGGCTTGGGCAAGGTCTCGGTCGGATAACAAATAACGGGTTTGATCGCGCGACGCGCATCCGCATCAGCAGGAAGAACGATGTTGGACATTGGGAAACTCGATTTGGAAGGATTTTCTTTTTTATCAGTCTGACAGAAAAGCGGCAACCAGCGCAAGAAAAAACCCGGCGCGCAGTGGCGCCGGGCTGTTTCTTTAAACTGTCACCTCATAGGTGAGCTGTAACAACGGAAAACCCGAATGCGGGTCGCTCACCTGCTTATCGCCGGTGAAGCCATAGGCTGCGTAAAAGCGCCGTCCGATGGCATTGTCGACAAACACCTCAACCGTCAAGGATCCCTTCTCTGCCACAGCCTTATCGACGAGCGCCCGCCCTATGCCCTCGCCATGATGAGAGGGGTCGACAAACAGTCCGCCGATATAGTCGTCGATCAGTCCGATAAAGCCGACAATTGCGCCATTGCGCACAAAGACCCATGTCTCGGCTTGCGGGAGATAGACCTCTCGGGTCAACCGCTCGGCCTTGATCATAAAATCGGCAGGAAGAAAGGAATGCGCCAGCTCGCTGGCAGATTGCCAGATGGCAATCACGGCGTCGGTGTCTTCAGATGTAAATGACCGGATCATGATGTGATATCCAGTTTTCGCCCGGAAAGGCTGGTGCCGTTCCGGTTTCATTGCCTCGCTAAAAATGGTCGCACAAACAGCGGCCGCTGGCGCAACGCGCCGCAGGTCTCACACGGTTCATGCAATTGGAAGCATCTGCGGCTTCCCTTTTCAGCGGGACATCAAAACTCCTCTATCCATCAACATATCCTGGATAAGCGCCCCCACTTTCACAGTCAAGCAAGCAAAAAGCCCGACGCTCTTTCGAACGCCGGGCTCTTAATTCGTTATCAAGAAGAGCAAAGCTCAGCCGATTGATCTTAGAAATGCACGGACCGTGTGGTTCCCGGTATCTCCTTCGGAGGAGCAAACTTGGTCAGGTCGATGCCTTCAACCGCAGTCTTGTATTCCTCAAGGGTTGGCGTACGGCCAAGGATTGCAGAGAGAACAACAACCGGCGTAGAGGCCAGCAGGGATTCCCCCCTCTTCTCTTCGCTGTCTTCCACAACACGACCCTGGAAGAGGCGTGTGGAGGTCGCCAGAACGGTATCGCCCTTCTCGGCTTTCTCCTGGTTACCCATACAGAGGTTACAGCCCGGACGCTCCAGATAGAGAATATTCTCATACTCGGTTCGAGCTGTGCCCTTTGGCGCCAGGTCATCAAACTCGAAACCGGAATATTTCTGAAGAACGTCCCAGTCGCCTTCTTCTTTCAGCTCATCGATGATGTTGTAGGTCGGCGCGGCAACAACCAGTGGCGCCTTGAACTCGACCTTGCCTTTGGCTGCTTCAAGGTTGCGCAGCATCTTGGCCACGATCTTGATATCGCCCTTATGCACCATGCAAGACCCGACGAAGCCCAGATCAACCTTCTTCTCCGCATGATAATAGGAGATTGGACGGATCGTATCATGGGTGTAACGCTTGGAAACATCGGCGTTGTTGACATCCGGATCGGCAATCATTGGCTCGACGATCTCGTCCAGATCAACCACGACTTCAGCGAAATATTGCGCATTGTCATCAGGACGCAAAGCCGGTTTCTCGCCAGACTTGATTTCGTCGATGCGCTTGTTCGCCTTGTCGATCAGACCCTGCAGAACCTTCTTCTCATTGTCCATGCCCTTGTCGATCATTCCCTGAATGCGGCTCTTGGCCAGCTCAAGCGACCCGATCAAGGTTTCATCGTTGGAGATACAGATAGAAGCCTTGGCCTTCATTTCTGCAGTCCAATCGGTGAAGGTGAAGGCCTGGTCTGCCAACAGCGTGCCGATATGCACTTCAATCACGCGCCCCTGGAAGACGTTGTCCCCATGCTGCTTGAGCATCTGAGCCTGGGTTGCGTGCACCACATCGCGGAAGTCCATGTGATCGGCCATCTTGCCCTTGAAGGTCACCTTGACGGATTCCGGAATAGGCATGGAGGCTTCGCCCGTGGCCAGAGCCAATGCAACGGTGCCTGAGTCGGCCCCGAAAGCAACGCCCTTTGACATACGGGTATGACTGTCGCCACCGATAATGATGTCCCAGTCATCCACGGTCAGATCGTTCAGCATCTTATGGATCACGTCCGTCAGTGGCGGATAGACATCTTTCGGGTCACGACCGGTGATGAGACCAAAGTCATTCATGAATTTCATGAGCCGCGGAATATTCGCCTGCGCCTTGAGATCCCAAACAGACGCCGTATGGCAACCAGACTGATAGGCCCCGTCCAGCGTTGGCGAGATCACGGTTGCCGCCATGGCTTCCAGTTCCTGCGACGTCATCAGACCCGTAGTGTCCTGCGAGCCGACGATATTCACCTTGACGCGCACGTCGGAACCAGCAAGCAGCGGCAGTTCGGAATTCACGCCCACAGCATTCTTGTTGAAGATTTTCTCTACAGCTGTCAGGCCCTGCCCTTCATTGGTCACTTCCTTGGGTGGAGCAAAGACGGTCGGCGCTTCAATACCAAGGGTTTCGGCAGCAAATGTCTGCAGCTTCTTGCCAAAGACAATCGCATAGGAGCTGCCAGCCTTCATGAATTCAAGCTTCTGCGGCGTGAAGGATTTGGAAACATCCGTCAGCTCTTCAGAACCATCCTCATTATAAAGCTTCTTCTCTTTGGTGTTGATCTTGAGAACTGTGCCCGTCTCAACGGAGTATTTCTGCTCGAGAACAGGGTTGCCATCGTTATTGAGGATCGGTTTCCCATCCGGATCAACCTTCTTGACCCAGTTTTTAAGGTCAAGGCCAATACCACCAGTCACATCGACCGTGGTCAGGAAAATCGGTGAAATACCGTTGGTGCCGGCAACCACCGGAGCGAAATTGACGAAAGGCACATAAGGGCTGGCAGGCTTGCCGGTCCACAGCGCCACATTGTTAACGCCAGACATGCGCGAAGAGCCCACACCCATGGTGCCTTTTTCCGCCACAAGCATGACTCGTTTTTGCGGATGCTGCAGCTTCAGTGCTTCGATTTCCTTCTGCGCCTTTTCCGAGATCATGCATTTGCCATGCAGTTCGCGGTCGGAGCGGGAATGGGCCTGATTGCCCGGAGACAGAAGGTCGGTGGAGATATCGCCTTCTGCGGCGACATAGGTGACCACTTCCACTTCTTCTTCCACGTCAGGAAGCTTGGTGAAGAATTCTGCCTTCGCATAGCTCTCCAGAACGTCTTTGGCAATCGCATTGCCAGCCTTGTAGGCGCTTTCGAGGCGTTCCATATCGGCTTCATACAGGAAGACCTGCATCTTCAGCACCTCGGCGGCCTGTTTGGCAATGGCGTCATCATCACCAAGGGCAAGATCGAGCAGAACCTCGATCGACGGTCCACCCTTCATATGGGAGAGAAGCTCGAATGCATAAGTCGGAGTGATTTCCTCAACGACTTCATTGCCCAGAATGATCTCTTTAAGAAAGGCCGCTTTTGCCCCCGCTGCGCTCGTGGTCCCGGGCAGCGTATTATAGATGAAGTGATAGAGAGAATCTTTCCGGTGCTCGTTGCCGGTGTCCTTGATCTGCGCAATAATCTCATTCAAGAGAGCGGCATCATCAATAGGCTTGGGGTGCAACCCTTGAATCTTGCGAGTTTCGATTTCGTCTAGATAGTCTGTATATAAGGTCATATCGGTCCCAGCTTATTCGTTAATGCTCTACCATTTTCTTCCCTTTAAACGTGGTGAGAAGAAAAAGGCATTTCAACTGCCGTCCTGAATCAATGAGATCGACTTGCAATGCTTCGACAAAAGACCATTGCTCCAACGTCGATCATCACCTATTTGTGCAGATCATGCGCCCGAGCCAACAAAAGGGCACATGCAGTGCAATGATTGAAAGAAAATGCTCACGAGAAGATCGCGAAAAGCCGGTTTTCCGCCCAAAAAGAGCGCAACATTACCCGACCTCGCGAGAACCGCAGGCATCAAACAAGCCATTTTTAAGATCTTTTACTACTGATTGCTAGATAACCGATGGTCTTGACTGTGCTTTTTTATAGCTGGAATATGCAAAAGACAGGCTGGACAGCCCCAAGCAGGAAAATCCAGATAAAAGAATGAAATTCAAGGCAAGATTTGGTTTCCAATACAGATCCCAGCGGTGAGTAACCAACCATTGATTCTTCAAGAAGACACAAAGCTTTTAAGCGTTCATAATTTGGGATGTATCCGTGGAGGCCGTCCTGTCATCGAGAATATTTCCTTCGACCTGCCCGGAGGCAAGGCGCTTGTGGTGACCGGCCCGAACGGCATAGGAAAATCATCCCTGCTGCGCACATTGGCGGGCCTCATCAAGGCCCATGCCGGATCCATGACGCTTGAGGGGGCCGAGGACGACCTTTCCGTCGGCCAGCAAGCCCATTATTTCGGCCATGCCGACGCTATCAAGCCAGCCCTGTCTTGCAGGGAAAATCTCAAATTCTGGCAGACCTATTATGGCCACCCGACCCGCAGTCCCTATCAGGCAATGATCGAAGTGGGGATCGAGGATCTCATCGACCTGCCTGCGGCCTATCTCTCCGCCGGTCAGCGCCGCCGTCTGTCGCTGGCGCGTCTGCTTGTCAGCTACCGCCCCCTCTGGCTGCTCGATGAACCGACCTCGGCGCTCGACAAGGCATCCGAACACAAGCTGGAGGTTCTGATGGCAGAGCATTTGATTGACGGCGGGCTGATCATTGCCGCCACCCATGCGCCTCTTGGACTGGTCGACCCGCTGCGCCTGCATCTTGACCGCAATCTGGCCAGCGAGCCCGCGCTTGATGACGCTTTGAGCGAACCAACCGCCCACTAGGAGAGCAGAATATGTCAGCCATGGGTGCCCTCTTTGCACGGGATCTGAAATTGTCCATCCGGATCGGCGGCGGTGCGCTCATGGGCGTGCTGTTTTTCCTAATCGTCGTCACCATCTTTCCCTTCGCCGTGGGGCCGGATCTCAATCTTCTTGCCCGCATCGGCCCGGCCATTCTATGGATCGGAGCCCTGCTGGCGACGCTGCTAAGCCTTGATCGTCTGTTTCAGGCAGATCAGGAAGACGGCACGCTGGATCTGCTGTTGCTTGGCGAACATCCGCTGGAGCTGGTGGTGCTGGTCAAATGCGCAGCTCAATGGATCTCCACCGGCCTGCCTCTGGTGGTCGCAACCCCGCTTCTATCGCTGTTTCTCAATGTGGAGCCGGTCGGCATTGCCGCCGTAACAGCCACCTTACTTGTCGGCACGCCAGCACTCACGCTCATTGGCGCGGTGGGAGCGGCCCTGACGGTGATCCTGCGCCGCGGCGGTTTGCTGCTATCGATCCTCATTTTGCCGCTGACGATCCCGGTGCTGATCTTTGGTGTCAGCGCATCCCTTGGCGCGGTTACAGATCCCGCACCCTTTGATACGCCATTCTACATTCTGTGCGGCCTATCGCTTCTCTATCTGGTAATCGGCCCCATAGCCGCCGCAGCCGCCTTGAGGAGTTCGCAGGAATAGCAGAAAGTCGGCGCGCAAAAGCGGCTTTGTTACAAAATCGTAATTCGCGCGCCTTTCATCTCGTGATATTTGTCTAGAAACCCGGCGCGCTTTTCGGCGACCAACCGAACAAGCCGCCCCCTTCGCGGGGCTCGACCAGACCGCAGGACGCTTGATGACTGAGACCAAACAAACATCTTTCCGGATTAGAGATCTGGCCAATCCAACGCGCTTTCTCGCGTTGCTTGACAAGATCATGATCCCGCTCGTTATTCTCACGGTGGTCGTTATCGGCGTCGGGCTCTATATGGCGTTGTTTGATTCCCCGGAAGACTATCAGCAAGGTGCTACGGTCCGGATCATGTATATCCATGTGCCTGCAGCGTGGCTGGCCATGTTCGCCTATACCATGATGACCATTTCCGCCCTCGGCACGCTGGTCTGGAAGCACCCGCTCGCCGATGTTTCGGCCAAGGCCGCCGCTCCTCTGGGTGCAGCCTTCACCTTCGTGTGCCTGACCACCGGCAGTTTCTGGGGCAAGCCCATGTGGGGCACATGGTGGGTCTGGGATGCCCGGCTCACCTCCATGCTCATTCTGCTGATCATCTATCTGGGGCTCATCGCCCTCTGGCACGCCATCGAAGACCCGATCAAGGCAGGCAAGGCCGTCGCCATCCTCACGCTTGTGGGCTTTATCATTATCCCGATCATCAAATTCTCGGTCGACTGGTGGAGCACCCTGCATCAACCAGCCAGCGTCTTCACGCTCGAAGGGCCCAAGATGGACAATTCCATGTTGATCCCCTTGATGGTGATGGCAATCGGCTTCACGCTGCTTTTCACCGTGTTGCATTTCAAGGCCATGAAAAACGAGATCCTGCGACGCCGTATCCGCTCGATGCAAATGCAGGCCGCCCGTCAGGTCGCCTCCGGCAATCGGGCCGCAGCCACTCAGGCAGCCAGCCCTTCCACCGGTCCTTCGACCTCACACTGACGCGCAAAGACGCCTGAGATTCTCGGGGCAAAAGCAGAGCAAGGAGAACAGCATGTTTGGAAATTACGCCGGTTTCATTCTCGCCTCCTATGGCGTCACCGCCGCAACCATCCTTGTCTTGATCCTGTGGGTTCTGCTGGATGGGCGCAAACAGACCAAAATTCTGGCCCAATTGCATGAGAGAGGTATTCACCGCCGCTCCGAACGCACAAAAGCGGCCACGCATTCCTAATCTGACACGTCACATCCTGCGAGCAGAACAACCAGCATGAGCATGAGCGAAGACAACAAAACGCCTGAAAACCAGACGCCCGAACAAGCACCAAGCGAAGAGGCAGCCCCTTCCAAGCGCGGGTTCAATATCTTTATCCTGCTACCATTGCTCATCTTTGTCGGTATGGCACTGCTGTTTGGCTATCAGATGCAATTCGGGCGCAACCCCAATGAGGTGCCCAGCGTGCTGATTAACAAGCCCGCGCCAGAGTTTGACCTGCCGCCGCTGGATGCCAGCTTCGGCATTCGCCGCCCCGATGGCGGCATCATTCCCGGTTTCAAGACCGAGGATTTCAAGGAAAAGGTTGCCGTCGTCAATGTCTGGGCATCCTGGTGCCCCACCTGCCGCGATGAACATCCGCTGCTCATCGAGATGACCAATGACAATCGCTTCGACCTCATCGGCCTTGCCTACAAGGACGAACCGGCCAACTCCGCCCGCTTCCTGAAAAATCACGGCAACCCGTTTGACAAGATAGGCATGGATGTTTCAGGCCGCGTCGGCATCGACTGGGGCGTCTATGGCGCACCGGAAACCTTCATCGTCGATAAAAACGGCATCATCCGCTACAAGCATATCGGCGCCCTGACCAAACGATCCATCGCCGAAAATTTTATGCCCAAACTGGAAGAGATTCTGGCTGAGGCCAATTAAGGCAGTGCGCGGATGCTCTCTGCAAGACGGACGCAGCTGGTTTCAAGGTCAGCTTTATCAGTGTGATAGATCAAGTCGCAGAAGCTTCGTTGACCATAGCCTTCCTTGATCATCTGCATGCTTCTGGCCAACTCTCCCTTTGAGAGCACCCGTTCGCGTTTTGCGATCTGGCTGCTTTGCGCAATCAGGCCAATGCAGCGGCAGCAATATCCCCGACGCGCAAATGTTTCTTTAAAGAAAATCCAGTTCGTGCGGCGCACAGGATAGGCGACAATCACCCCCTGCCCGCTATCAAGCAACTTGATGCACAAAGACGCAATGCTCTTGTTGGTTTGCAAACTGGAATCCAACCAGCGCTCCGTCTTGCAATGATCGTCGCCGTCGATGAAAGCAAATGCCAGACGCTCTGCGACGCCCTGCCCCAGAGATGTCTTACCCACGCCTATGGGCCCGTCAAACAGAAACACCTGAGGTTTCATCTCGCAAGACTTTCATATGCAGCCGACTCAGGCTTCTTCTTCCTTGCCCGGCGCGTAGCGATTGAGCAGGGGCATCTGGAAGGCCCCGAAAACCATCGTCAGCGGCATGACACCAAAGACCTTGAAGTCCACCCAGACGTCGGTGGAGAAATTGCGCCAGACAATCTCGTTGAGGAACGCCAGCACAAAGAAGAAAATGCCCCAGCGAATGGTCAGAATGCGCCAGCCCTCTGCATTGAGCTCAAACACGGAATCAAACACATAGCCCAGCAGGCTCTTGCCAAACAGCAAGCCCCCAAGCAGAACCGATCCGAACAGCACATTAACGATGGTTGGTTTCATCTTGATGAAAGTGTCATCCTGAAGATAAAGCGTCAGCCCTCCGAAAATGAACACCACAACACCGGTGACCATCGGCATCACGGGCAGCTTACCAAGCTTGACTCGGGAAATGACCAGAGAGATCACTGTGGCAACCATGAAACAGGCTGTGGCGATGAAGATCGGCTTCATGCCAGCAAGCGCCGGTATCCAGTCTGCCAGCATTTCGCCCTTGGCATTGGCAAAAAAGAAAATAACCAGAGGCCCCAGCTCCAGAACCAGCTTGAGAAGCTGTGCCTTGTCCAACTGCGGCTCTCCTCCCTGTTGGGAGACTTCCCCAGAAGTGTCTTTGCCGGGATATTCGGAATTGTTCATGTTATGCCTTTATCTGCCTGTTCAAAGAGACCTGCTCACAGACCGTTGTCCTAGTTATCGGCCAGCCCTGCAATGGCTCGTGCGAAATCACGTGAGGCGAATGGTTCCAGATCATCAACGCCCTCGCCAACACCGATGAAATGCACCGGCACCTTGTGCTTGGCTGAAATGGCAACGAGAATGCCACCTCGCGCCGTGCCGTCCAGCTTGGTCATGACAAGGCCCGTTACGCCCGCCATCTTGGTGAAGACCTCAACCTGATTGAGCGCATTCTGCCCTGTGGTCGCATCCAGCACCAACAGCACCGAGTGCGGGGCCGCTTCATCATGCTTCTTGATCACACGGACGATCTTTTCCAGCTCGGCCATCAGCTCGGTGCGGTTTTGCAATCGTCCGGCCGTATCGATCAGAAGAACATCCATGTCCTTCTCTTTCGCTTCCAACATGGCATCATAAGCCAACCCGGCAGCATCAGCCCCCACTTCGCGGGCAATCACAGGCGCGCCCGTGCGTTCGCCCCAGACCTTCAGCTGGTCAATGGCAGCCGCTCGGAAGGTATCGCCAGCAGCCATCATGACCTTTTTGCCATCGGCGCGGAATTTTTGTGCCAGCTTGCCAATCGTGGTGGTCTTGCCTGCGCCATTGACCCCGATCATCAGGACCACATGCGGACCGCTGGCCGGCTTTGTGATCTCCAGCGGCTTGGCCACAGGCTCCAGCACCTTGTCCACCTCGTCGGCGAGAATTTCCTGCACTTCTTTGTCAGACACTTCCTTGTTGTAGCGCCCGTCAGAAAGGCGCTCCGTGATCGTCATCGCCGTTTCCACGCCAAGGTCGGCCTGAATGAGAATGTCTTCCAGATCCTGCAGGGTGTCGTCATCAAGCTTGCGCTTGGTAAAGATCGAGCTGATCCCTTCACCCAACGCCCCTGAAGAGCGCGATAGCCCCTGTTTGAGCCGCTCGAACCATGAGAGCTTTTTCGCTGGCCTTTCTGCTTCTTCAGTAACTGTTGCAGGCTCAACGACTGGTTCAATCACGTCAGCAGCGGCGTCCGCAGGCGCGCTTTCAGCAGCGATCTCTGAAAGCTCAGACTCTTCAGCTGCCACATCTACTGGCGCAGAGGCCTCTTCCAAGGGAGTATCATCGACAGCATCCTCTTCCAGAACAACAGCTTCTTCCGCTTCAAGCGCGGCAAGATCGGCCTCGGAGACAGCCTCACCGGCTTCCTCTCCCAGCTTGTCTTCGGCGAGCTCCTCGGCGTCGGCTGCAACGGCTCCGGCAGGGACATCCCCGCCCATGATGGCAACATCGACTTCTTCGACATCATCGCCAGCATTGCCTGTATCGTCATCAGCAAGCGCAACCGGCGCTTCAGCTTCGGTCTCGACAGGCGTCGCTTCCGTCGCCTCCTGGGCAGGATCGGCAACATCCTCGCCTTCCGCCTCCAGAGCCTTGTCCTTGACTTGCTCTTCGGGCGTGTTCTCCTCGGACGAGCCGAACAAACGCGAGAAAAATCCTTTTTTGGCCACGATCCTACTCCCTGATCGAAAAACGCGCTCGAAAGCGCAAGGCGGCGCGCATCTATATGCGGACGATCAAAGCCCGACCGCCATCAAATGGCGCTGGCTGGCATCGACGATGCGCGCAGCAACAATATCACCTGAATCGCCTTCTGCAATCTCCGTAAGCGTAAATTGCTCAGTGCGGGCAAGACCTTTCCCCTCCACAAGCAATCGCACCTCACGCCCGATCTGGCTTTGAAGATGGCGCTGCAGAGCCGCTTCCCCCGCTTCACGCAACCTTGCAGCCCGTTCGCGAATGATCGGACCACGCACCTGCGGCATCCGCGCTGCGGGGGTTCCGGGCCGAGCGGAATATGGGAAGACATGCAAATGGGTCAGATCGCACTCTTCGACAATATCAAGGCTGCGCTGGAACATTTCTTCGGTCTCGGTTGGGAAACCGACAATGATATCCGCCCCGAACACCATATCCGGACGCAACGCGCGCACATCCTTGCAGAAGGCAATGGTATGCTCGCGATTATGCCGCCGTTTCATGCGTTTAAGGATCATATTGTCACCCGACTGCAACGAGAGATGCAGATGCGGCATCAGGCGCTCTTCATTGGCAATGCAGTCCATCAGGTCCGGATCAGCCTCAATGGAATCAATCGATGAAATGCGCAGGCGCGGCAGATCCGGCACATGCTTGAGAATGGACTTGACCAACGTGCCCAACTTGGGCTGACCGGGCAGATCTGCCCCGTAAGAGGTGATATCCACGCCCGTGAGCACCACTTCCGCATAGCCATTTTCAACCAGCTTGGTGATCTGCTCAACAATCGGCCCCATCGCAACAGAGCGGGAATTGCCCCGCCCGAAGGGAATGATGCAGAAGGTGCAGCGATGGTCGCAGCCATTCTGGATCTGCACGAAGGCACGGGTGCGCCCTTCCAGCCCGTCAATCAGATGCAGCGCCGTTTCGCGCACGCTCATGATGTCGTTGACACGGATCTTCTCTGGTAGCGGCACACTGAAATCAGGCACGGCCTTATAGCTCTCGGCCCGCAATTTCTCATCGTTGCCAAGCACCAGATCCACTTCTTCCATGGAGGCAAACCGCTCGCTCTCGGTCTGCGCGGCGCAGCCGGTCACGATGATGCGAGCATCGGGATTGTCCCTCTTGGCCTTGCGAATCTGCTGGCGGGCCTGACGCACCGCTTCGCTGGTTACAGCGCAGGTATTCACAAGAATGGCATTCTCCAGCCCGGCTTCATCGGCCTGCTGTTTCATCACTTCGGATTCATAGGTGTTCAAGCGACATCCGAAGGTAAGAACCTTGATTGTCATGTAAGGCTACTCCACGCTGCCTGCTGGCAGCTTGCGCCAGGAGAGATCTGCAAGATCAATCTCACCGGCATATTCCAGTTCTGTCCCACCGGACATCATGATGTGCTCATCCGCTTCGCGCCACTCGATCGTGAGGTCGCCACCGGGCAAATGCACCAGCACGGTGCGGTCGGTCATTTTGTTGCGAATGGCCGCCACCGTGGCAGCACAAGCCGCCGTGCCGCAAGCCTGCGTAAGGCCCACGCCGCGTTCCCAGACCTTGAGGGTCATCTCGCTGCGATTATGCACCTGCGCCAGAGAGATATTGGCCCGCTCCGGAAAGATCATGTGATTTTCCAGCAGCGGCCCGTTCACTTCCAGCCCATAGCTCTCGACATCATTCTTCACCCAGAAAATGGCATGCGGGTTGCCCACATTGACCACCGAAGGGGAATGAAGAATAGGCGCATCAATCGGACCGACTTGCAGTTCAATGGCACGGGTATCTTCGAAAGGCTCGGAAAGGGGGATATCCTGCCAGCCGAATTTCGGCACGCCCATATCCACCGTCACCATGCTTTCATCATCACAACGATAGCCGATCAGCTTGCCGACCACTGTTTCGACCACCGCCCGATTGGCGCCGCTCTCGGCCATCATCAGCCGCCCGACACAGCGGGTTGCGTTGCCACAGGCTTCCACCTCGCCACCATCGGCATTGTGAATGCGCATGAAGACATCCCCGCCAGCGGGCGACTTTTCAAGCGTGATGAACTGATCACAGCCCGGTCCGGTCTGATGGTTGGAAAGTGCGCGCACGGCATCGGCCCCAAGCTGGGGCTTGGTCTTTCGGGCATCGATCACGATGAATTCGTTGCCAAGACCATTCATTTTCAAAAATTGCACGTGCGGGGCCATTTCTCAGCCATTCCTGCTTGATCATTTTGCTGATCATTATGATGGGAAGGAGAGCCCGATCCACATCTGGGCTCTCGGTTTTCTCGTTCTATATGGCGAAACTGGGCGCAAATTACCACCCCCGAAACCGGGAGGCACCTCTTCACCTTTACAAGAGTGCTGCTATTACAACAAAAAAGCCGCGAAAGATACCCTCCTTCGCGGCTTCATGTCATCCAATAGCGCCGATTGGTTTATGCGGCAGGTCTCTTACTTGAGACCTGACATCATCACCTTGCTGAGGCGTGTAGCAAAGTCGGCCGGATTGGTCGGATGTTCGCCATCCAGAATGAGCGCCTGATCAAGCAACAGATGCGCCCCGTCTTCCACGCTGGCCTTGTCGCTTGCTGCCTTATACCGGTCCGCCAGCATGCGAATGAGACCATGATCCGGATTAACCTCAAGAATTGGCTTCAGTCCGACCTCAGCGCCCTTCTGACTGCGCATCAGTTTTTCCAACTGACGGTCCGGACCATAATCCGGAGCCACGATGCAAACCGGGCTTGTTGCCAGACGGGCAGAAATGCGCACGTCAGACACGGCCTCCCCGAGGGTTTCCTTCACGAAAGTCACCAGCTCGGCCACATCGCCCTGTTCCTTGGCCTTGTCTTCCTCGCTCTTGCCCTTGTCTTCTTCCTTTTCCGGCTTCTCGATCAAATCGAGATCGGCACCGCCCTGGGAAATAGACTTGAAGCTCTTGCCGTCAAAGCCAAGCGCTGTCTGCACCCAGAAGGCATCCACCGCATCAGAGAGCAGCAGAACCTCTACATCGCGCGCCTGATAGCCTTCAAGCTGCGGGCTGGCCAGAATGGCTTCCTTGCTGTCGCCGAGCGCATAATAGATGGCGGTCTGGTTTTCCTTCAGATCCTCGACATATTGCGCCAAGGTGCGGTTGTCGCCCTTGGTGGTGTTGAAGCGCACCAGCTTGAACAGCTGATCGCGACGCTCGGGATCTTCATAAAGGCCTTCCTTGATGACTGGGCCGAAGGCTTCCCAGACAGAAGCAAATTTCTCTTCTTCCTTGTTGGCCAGCTTTTCCAGTTCACTAAGAATGCGGTTGGTCACACCCTTGGAAATGGCATTCAGGATCGGGTTGTCCTGCAGCATTTCGCGGGAAATGTTGAGCGGGATGTCCTCGCTGTCCACGACGCCGCGCACAAAGCGCAGATAAGCCGGCAACACATCCGCATCATCGGTGATGAAGACACGACGCACATAAAGCTTGATGCGGCCCTTGCGGTTTGGATCAAACAGATCAAACGGCTTATGCTCAGGCACGAAAGCCAGCACGTTATATTCCGTCCGCCCTTCAGCGCGATAATGGATCGTCAGGGCCGGATGGTCGAACTGGCCAGCCGTATGCTGATAAAACTCGGTATATTGCTCTTCGGTGATGTCCGACTTCGGCTTGATCCAGAGTGCGGAGCCATCAGTCAGCTCTTCTTCGTCAATCGCCTTGGCTTCTTCATTGTAGCTCATCAGGCGGATCGGTACGGGCACATGAGAGGAATATTCGCGTACGACGCGGCGAATGGTCACCGGATCGGCAAAACTCTTTTCGTCTTCCTTCAGATACAACGTGATCTTGGTGCCGCGCACCGGCGCGTCTTCATCACTTGCCGGAGCAATCTCGTAAGACCCCATGCCATCGGACGACCAGCGCCATGCTTCATCGGCCCCGGCGCGGCGGGAAACGACTTCCACGCTGTCGGCCACCATGAAGGCGGAATAGAAGCCGATACCGAACTGGCCGATCAGCGCCGAACCATCTTCGCCATTGGAGTTGCTGGCAAGCTGATCAAGAAAGGCGCGAGTGCCGGAGCGAGCGATCGTGCCAAGATTGTCGATCAGCTCTTCCTTGCTCATGCCGACGCCGTTATCGACGACCTTCAGCGTTCCGGCCTTGCCATCAGAAGACAGCGTGATCTTGAAAGTGGGATCATTGCGCGTCAGATCGGAATTGGTCAAAGCCTCATGGCGCAATTTCTCGCAGGCATCCGCCGCGTTGGAAATCAGCTCACGCAGGAAAATTTCCTTGTTGGAATAAACGGCATGCACCATCAGGTGGAGCAGTCGGGAAACCTCGGCTTCAAACGAATGGGTTTCAGCGCCAGCTGCAGCAGTTTGCGCTTCATCAGTCATGACAAATGTCCTTCCTTATCAGCATCGCCGGAAGCAGCCGCCTTGGCCCAAATCCGGCAACCAGAATGATCGTCTTTCTGCAAGGACCATCCGCCTCCCCGCCTCGTAAGCACGAGAAGAGCAAAAGGATATCCCGGAAAACTGCAAGAAAGACGGTTTTCAGCACAGGATCTAGCAATGCTGCCGGTGAGTTTCAAGATGGGAAGGGCAAAGCAGAGCCCAAAAAAAACGGGATGCGCTAAGGCATCCCGTGAAGGAGCTGTTGGGATGTTGACCGCTATCGGGAATCCGAAGGACAAAATGTCTATATCGAATGCTTGTCGAGCAGGCCGCTTGAGCTGTTAGGATCAAGGCTCAAACGGACAAAGCCGGACAATCAGGTTCAATTGGACACAAGTCAGAGGGGGCAGAGTCCCATGTCCAATCTATGAACCGTACCACGATGCAACAGCTCTAATATTGGTCCCCGCCTGCGACTTTCCAAGGGCTGAAATATGGCAATTATGTGATTTTCCTTTGTCGATCAATCAGATAACGCCAAGACCACTCATCAGACCAACGACAGGTCACCAGTTGGCAGGAGGTCAAACCTACCACGCAAGAAATTGAATGCTCCTCTATCCATATCTTGCTTTGAAACACAATAATCATTTCCCCTTTATGAACTTTGCGCCAAGCCCCTTGCAGGTTCGGGTCTCCACTCTTGCCAAGCGCACGTTTTGCAGCAATCATATCTCTTGAGTTTTCGAAGATCGGCGCCACATTAGGTGTCATGCCTTCCATGACCACGAACAAAAGGAGGATCGCTTGCTCGATAATTCTGATGAAAGTGTGACCTCACTGGCAAGTCTGCGTCCGGCAACCACGACAGGCCATTCGAACCAACAGCCAAAGCCACCTCAGCAAATCTGTTTCCATCGCATGGAGCTGACGAATATTCTCAACGTTTACGGACGCATGGTGGCAGCAGGTGAATGGCGCGACTACGCCATTGACACACTAAAAGACCGGGCGGTCTTTTCCATCTTCCGACGATCAAGCGAAATGCCCATTTACCGCATCGAGAAAAATCCCAAGCTCTCCCGCCGTCAGGGCGCCTACAGCCTGATTTCGCAGCAGGGTCAGATTCTCAAACGCGGTCACGAGCTGGATTCCATCTTGAAGCTTCTCAATCAGAAACTGCTCAAGGTCGTGGAAAGCTAGGCACGAAAAACAGATGGCGCCGGCTCCAGAGCGCCCATGCGGCCCAGAAGGCAAACAGCGTAAAGGGCATGAAGAGATAGGAGCCGGGCTTGAAATCCCCAGTCAGCCCGTCTCTAACCAGAATGAAGGTCATGGAATAGAAATAGAGCCCGTTCGCCATCTGCGCACACAGCCAGCCGAACGCATGCTGGCGCATTAGCCCTATCGAGCCGATCAGCAACAAAGGCACCGACCAGACAAGATCGGCCACGCCGATCCCGAACGTCGTCGCCAGCGCTGCCGTTGGTGCAGCATCAAAGACCAAGTCCCAAAAATGGAAGGCCACCAGCCCCCAGAAAAGCAGATGCACCATGGCGGCAACAAAATTGACGCCTGCGATGAATTTGATCACGGCAAATCCTCCCCTATCCAGCAAATATCCTTGCAAACAAAGCCGCACAGCATGACGCGACATCTTACCTATGCCGCGCGAGAACCAAGCGTCAATGTGACCGATTTTGTCGGGAATGAACCCAATTGAAAGGCGGGGCGAGACACACCATATCTATTGCATCAAACGAAAAAAGCCGCCCCGAATGGAGCGGCTTTTTCTAATTCAGCAGAGCGCTGTTCTATGCCTATTCGCGGTTGCCAAGCAGCTGCAGAAGCATGATGAACAGGTTGATGAAGTCCAGATACAGACGCAGCGCGCCCATGATGGCTTTCTTGCCAGCGACTTCAGAGCTGTCGCCTTCGAAATACATTTCCTTGATCTGCTGGGTGTCATAGGCGGTCAGGCCAGCAAAGACCAGAACACCGATCACAGACACGGCAAAGGCCAGTGCGCTGGAAGCAAGGAAGATGTTGACGATCGAAGCGATCACGATACCGATCAGACCCATGAACAGGAAGCTGCCCCAACCGGACAGGCTCTTCGGCGTGGTGTAGCCATAGAGGCTAAGACCAGCGAAGGCTGCTGCGGTGATGAAGAAGACCTGCGTAACGGAGGTCGCCGTGTAGACAGCAAAGATCGACGAAAGAGAGATGCCCATCAGCGCTGCGTAAGCCCAGAACATGGTCTGAGCAGCACTCACGCTCATCTTCTGGATACGGAAGCTCAGGAACATCACCATCGCCAGAGGCGCAAACATGACCACATATTGCAACGGGCTGCCATAGAGCAGAGCGCCGAGCTGAGTGACGAGCATGCCGTTTCTCAACTGACCGACTGCCATGTTCGGGTCTTGCGTGAAAGCAAGACTGAAAGTTCCATACGCAAGCACGCCGGTCACTGCCAGCGCAATGGCCATATAGTTATAGACCTTCAGCATATAGCTGCGCAGGCCTTGATCGATGCGCGCCATTTCGGCAGCACGGCCACTCATATGCTGCGCGCTTTGACGGAAGTCATTCACCATGGTTTCTCCTCACAAAACTCAAAAGCTCGAACGGTTCGACTGACCAATCCGAAGTGTTCATGTCGTTGGTGGTCGCCGGACCTAATTTCAAAACCGACGTGTGTTCCATATATGGGTGGGTTCAGGCATCAGCTCAAGACCTTTTTGCTCAACAAACGGGATTCTATCGTCGAATTCACGCAAATGTCATCACTGAGGGCAAAGTTTGATGCATAATCCTTGCCCGACCCTTGTAAAAGCTTGAAAAGACTCACCTAAGCCTGATCTCAAACCTTAATTTCGGTTAACCATTGCGCAATATTTGCGCCGGCTTCCGGTTCAGACTTGACCATGTGCCAATGAGACCAAGCAAAATTGTCATAAGCATGGCAAGCACCACCACGATGGCAGAGACCAATGGCTGCCAGGAGAAGGTCATTTCCATCATCTCGGTCAGCACCAGATAGGCCGCCACATGACCGATGATCAGGGCAAAGACAGCCGTTATCACACCCAAAAGGCAATATTCCAGCGAATAGGCCTGCAAAACCTTGCCGCGGGTCGCCCCCAGTGTCTTGAGGATCACCGCGTCATAGATGCGCTCGCGCTGCCCGGCGGCCAAGGCCCCGGCGAGCACCAGAATGGAGGCAATAATGGCAAGCGATGAAGCTGCGCGCATGCCCCATGCCAACTGGCGCACAAGATCATTGACCGTATCGAGCGCATCACCAACCCGAATGGTAGTAACGGCAGGAAAATCCTGAACAAGGGCCTTCATGATGGCCGATTCCCTTTGTCCGATTTGCTCGGCACTCTCCTTGCCATCAGGATCAAGGGTTAGGGTGGCAAGGTGGGCGTGCGGCGCTCCGGCAAAGGTGTTGGGCGAGAAGACCATGACGAAATTGATCGCCAACGACTGCCATTCCACCTGCCGTAAATTGTAAATCTTGGCCGAGATAGTGCGCCCGAGCACATTCACTTCCAGAATATCGCCAATTGCAAGCCCCATTTCGTCAGCCAACTCGGCATCAAAGGAAACCAGTGGCTCGCCGGAATAATCCTGAGGCCACCATTCGCCTTCCACCAGCGTGGAATTTTCAGGCAATTGGGCCGAATAGGTGATACCACGATCCCCGCGCAACACCCATTGCGCTCCGTCCGGCGCTTCGAAGTCACGTGCAGCGATCCCCTTCAGCGTCACCAGCCGACCGCGCAGCATCGGCACGCGCTGATGCATGCCTTCCGGTGCCATGGCTTCCAGTTCTGCTTCAAACTGATCAACCTCGGAATTCTGGATGTTCATGAAGAAAAAATTCGGTGCCTTCTGCTGCAAATTGCCTGTCAGTTGCTGTTGCAGATTAAGATCGATCAGAACCAGCGTCACCAACAGACTAAGCCCGAGTCCGAGCGACAACGCCACCGAGGGTGTCAGCGCGCCGGGCCTGTGCAGGTTGGCAATGGCAAGCCGTGGCACCACGTGCCTGAAGCGCGGCAACCGCGCAGCCACCTTCATGATGACGAAAGCCACGAACCGCAGCAGCAAGAAGACAATCACCATGCCCACAAGGAAAGCCGCAGCGACATAGAGCACCTCTGCCGTTGCAAGAACCAGCCCGACCAACAAAGCCCCGAGCGCCAGAACGATCAGCCAATCGCGTTTGCTGGCCCGATATTTGACCGGAGCAATCTGGTCACGAAACAGCGCCGTTGCCGGAATGGAACGGGTGCGCAACAGAGGACGCATGGAGAAAAGCAACGCAGCCAGCAGACCGAACAGAGCCGCCTTGCCCAACTGCAACGGATGAAACAACGATGAAGACAGCGGCAGGTTATCAGGGACCACAGCCTGAAGAATGAAGGGCACGAGCGCGGCGAAAAAGACCCCGATCGCGATGCCGATAAAGGCAATAAACACGATCTGCATCAAGTAGATGCCGACAATCAGCCAACTGGGCGCCCCAAGACACTTATAGCTGGCAATGGTCGTTTGTCGACCGGCGATAAAAGCACGCACAGCATTGGCGATACCAACTCCGCCAGTGATGAGCGAGGCAAGGCCGACCAGCACCAGAAAGGCCGCAAAACGATCGATATTGCGCTTTAATCCCTGCGCGGCGTCGGCGCGTGAGCGCATACGCCAGCCGGCATCGGGAAATTCTGCCCGTATCTGTTCGATAACGGACTCGACTTGGGAAAGAGACGGATCGCCCTCCATCTTCAGCCGTGTAATCCAGCGCACAATGACGCCGGGCTGTAGCAGATCGGTTGCTTGCAGGTCATCAAGCCCCATGATCACCCTTGGCCCGAAGGCGATGCCAGAAGCCAGCGCGTCCGGCTCATAGGCAATGCTGTCTGCGATGGTGAATTGCTTGACCCCGATAACCAGCGGATCCCCAACCGTAAGCCCGAGCCGATCCAGCAGCAGCGGGTCAACAATCAGCGAGCCGGGCGCAAGTGTCTTGCCATTGGTGGTCACCAGATCGCCAACCATGGGGTAATTGCCATCCACGGCCTTGATATCAATCAGCAACTGATCAGACGCATCATCCGTGCGCGCCATAGCCCTAAGACTGGCCAACTGTGCCAACTGACCAAATTGTCTCAAATAGGCGCGCTGTTCTTCAGTCGAAGGCGTGTGAATGGCCGATAGCGAGATATCCCCGCCCAGAATCTGCCGTCCTTGCTCATTGAGGCCACCGGTTAGCGCCTTGGAGGCCGAGCCGACAGCGCCAATGGCGGCCACGCCAAGAGCAATACAGGCCAGAAAAATATAAAAACCGCGCAATCCGCCACGCATTTCTCTAAGCGCAAAGCGGAAGGCAAGGCGCAAGGATGCCCAGATACCGCGTGGTGCGGGCAGACCGGGAAACGCATGCGCGCTGCCTGTGTCCTTATTTGAAGTCAGCAGATCCATAGCACCCTCCTATTGAACCGGATGGGCGTCATCATGGGGCGTTTCCACCAACTGGCCGGATTTGAGCCGGACCACACGCTCACATCGATCTGCAAGGCGCGGATCATGGGTCACCAGCATCAGCGTCATGCCCCGCTCTTTATGCAGGCGGAACATCAAATCGGAAATCTCCTGCCCCGTGTCTGCGTCAAGGTTCCCCGTCGGCTCATCGGCAATAAGAATGGAGGGACGTGGCGCCAGCGCACGGGCAATGGCCACGCGCTGCTGCTCACCACCGGAAAGCTCTGCCGGATAATGATGCACGCGATGGCCCAGCCCCACGGCCTCCAACTCAGCCCTGGCCACATCAAAGGCATCGCGGCGGCCGGCCAGTTCCAGAGGAATGGCGGTATTTTCAAGCGCTGTCATGGTCGGCACCAGGTGGAAGGACTGGAAGATGATACCAATTCGCGTGCCGCGAAACTGCGCCAGCGTATCCTCATTCATTTGTGCCAGATCACTGCCTTCAACCAGAACCTTGCCCTGATCGGCTTGCTCAAGACCTGCCATCACCATCAACAAGGTCGACTTGCCCGAGCCGGACGGCCCAACAAGCCCTACCGAGTGGCCGCTTTCGATGTCGAGATCAATCCCGCGCAGAATATCGACCCGTGAATTCCCAGCCCCGAGGCTCAAATAGACGCCATGCAGCGAAATAATCGCTTCTTTTGCAGACTCTCCGTCTGCCGGATTGGCCGTTGTTTTGGAAACTTCTTGAGCAAGGGATGAAGTCACGATGATCCTAACCTATATTGCAAGTAACTCTGTACGCAGTGTGAAGACAAGACAAAGGAAAATATGATCAATCCTATATGGGGTCGTTATTTCGGAATCAAAGACAGCAAAGCGCATTCTTGGGCGTTTTGCTTATACGCACCAAAGATAAGTCTTATGAAAATGAATAATGAATATTGCCAACATGGCCATGCAATGGATCACCTGCAATCGCCACACCGCGGTGCGGCAACAACTCGGATGACCAGTCATCCTGCCCATTTCTATCTTTCCTTTTTCCTTTTACTGCTTCTTGGCCTCTTCACCATGACCTCTGCTCAAGCCGCCGACACCACCAGACTTCTTGCCTTTGGCGATTCCCTCTCCGCTGGCTATCAGTTGCCTGCTGGAGAAGACTTCCCAACGCAGCTCCAGCAGCATTTAAAGAACCAGGGACATAATGTGGAGATCGTCAACGCATCCGTTTCTGGAGACACCACCGCCTCGGGGCTCTCCCGTCTTGACTGGTCAACACCGGAAAATATCGATCTGGTATTGCTGGAACTGGGAGCAAATGATGCCCTGCAGGGTCTCTCGATAGACAATGCCAAGGCCAATCTGGCGGCCATGATCGAGAAATTCCAGCAAAAGGGCATCAAAGTTGCTTTGATGGGCATGCGAGCGCCCCCCAATATGGGCGCGGACTATACCAGTGCCTTCGACGCCATCTACCCCGCCCTTGCCAATGAATACCAAATACCGCTATACCCCTTCTTTCTGGAAGATGTGGCCGCTGAGCCAGACCTGAATCTGCAGGACGGCATGCACCCGAACCAGAAGGGCATTCAAGTGATTGTCAAAAATATCGCACCCTTCGTGATTGATTTATTGAACCAACCCAACTGACAGCATGCATCTGGCATGTATCCATTCCAACGCAGCCAGATCCTTCCCCTTTTGCTGGCAATAAATAAACGGATCCCGATATGGAAATGAGAAAACTGGGTCGCACAGACCTCGAAGTGAGCAGCCTTTGCCTTGGCACCATGACCTGGGGCGAGCAGAACACCAAAGCAGACGGCTATGAACAGATGGATTATGCCATCGATCAGGGCATCAACTTCTTTGATGTTGCCGAGCTTTATCCGGTTCCGAGCCGCGCAGCCACGCAAGGACGGACCGAAGAAATCATCGGCGACTGGATGCAAGATCGCGGCAACCGCTCCGACATCATTCTGGCCACAAAGGTCGTGGGCCGCTCCATGAGCACATGGTTCCGCGATGGAGAAATCGAACCACGCCTCACCCGCGCCCAGATTTTTGAAGCAGTCGACAAGAGCCTCAAGCGCCTCAAGACCGACTATATCGACCTGTACCAGATCCACTGGCCAGATCGTAAGGTCTCCCAGTTCGGCGCCAACCCGGTCATCTATTCCCATCCGGAACCGGCCGAAGACGAAACCCCGATTGCCGTAACGCTGGCTGCCATGGACGAGTTGGTCAAGGCCGGTAAGGTACGTCATGTGGGCCTGTCCAACGAAACCGGTTGGGGCACCATGAATTATCTGAATGAAGCAGAAAAAGGCACCGGCCCGCGCGTCGCCTCCATCCAGAATGCCTATAGCCTGCTGAACCGCACTTTCGAGGTCAACCTTGCCGAGGTTGCCATGCGCGAACAGGTCGGCCTTCTGGCTTATTCTTCACTGGGTCAGGGCACTCTTACGGGTAAATATCTTGATGGCAAACAGCCTGAAGGCGCCCGCATGACCATGTTCAAGAATTTTGGCGCCCGCTATCAGACCCCAGCATCCGAGCCAGCCATTCGTGGCTATCTCAAGGTGGCCGAAGAGTTTGGTGTGGATGTTGCCCAGATGGCTTTGGCATTTGTCCACACGCGCCCGTTTACCACATCAGTGATCCTTGGCGCTTCCAAACTCGAGCAGCTGAAGACCGACATTGCTTGTCATGATTTCAAGCTGACAGACGAAATGGAAGAAGCCATCAACAAGGTGCATCTGATGCATTCCAACCCTTGCCCATGATCCGGCAGCGGTAGATTTCAACAGGCCCAGAGCCAAATCGACAAAGATAGAAAAGCCGCCCCGGCCTGCCAAAACTGGCCGGGGAGCCCTCCCTTCAAGAGCCCCTGCGTTCCAGACAAAGCGTCAGCGGATAAAGCTTTTAAAGCATCGTCACAATTTTTCAGCTATCCTGTCGTGGCAACAGCCCCGAAGTGATTCGACATTGTCCCATCAATTGCTTTGGCCGAATTCATTTCGACTGTAACACGGATCACGTGATCCTGCCCCCACGTCCAATACGGGAGCGAAATGATGCCACGCTTATTTGCCGGTCTGGAAATTCCCCCCGACATCACGACCATGTTGTCCCTGCAGAAGGGCGGCCTTTATGGTGCGCGCTGGGTGGACGAGTCCAACTATCACATCACGCTGCGCTTCATGGGTGATGTCGATTACACTCTGGCCAATGAAATTGTATTTCAAATGTCCCAGATACAGTGCCCCGAATTTGACCTCTCCTTGCGAGGCTTTGGGTCTTTCGGAGCCAAGAAACCCCATTCGGTCTTTGCAGCGGTGCAGAATAATGAAGACCTGCTGCTCCTGCATCACGAACTGGAACGGCGCATGCGCAAGCTTGGTCTCAGGTCAGACAAGCATGACTATACGCCCCATGTCACATTGGCCCGCCTGAAAAAGTCAGCCGAACCAATTGATGTCGCCAACTATCTCACAATGCGCGGCGGCTTCCGGACAGATCATTTCAGAGTGCCGCGCTTTATACTCTATTCATCACGCGACAGCACCGGCGGCGGCCCCTATGTGATCGAGGAAACCTTCGATCTTTTATAGGTGCTGTAATCTAATAAAAGGGCCCCATATGGGCCCTTTTTGATGATTGGAATACAGCACTCTATCGCGCTAGCCGAATTTGACGAAAAGCTTGGCATAGGCAGGCTTCAGCGCTTTTTGCGCAGCTGCAACCTTGGCTGGGTCATTGCTCTCCAGCGCTTCCATGAAGGCCCGTACAGATCCTGTCAGCCCTCTGAGAAGCTTTTTGAATTCTTTATTGGCCAGCAGCTCTGCCGGAGCATGGGCGACCAGATCATCGCTCAAATAACCAAGCACACCGGCTTGTTCCAAAAGCTGCGCCCGCGTCTCATCTGACCAGCTTTGCTCGCTGACTGTCACCCCGAGTACGGGTTCCATGGCGGCATGATAGGCATTGACGAAACTGCTGAACACGCGCACGCCGTTTCGATCACGCAAATCATCAAGCTCGTTGCGGATTGCTTCGAGAATTTCATGCGCCTCAAGCGCCTCTCCCTTTGCCGTGGCGTCGGCGGCCTTGGCCGCAATGGCGCTTATGGACTGAAGGCTTTCGGACCATTTGGCCTCATCGGCATAGCGAGCCGGAGCAGTGGGGTAGGCTTCAAGGATGGTGCCATTCCAGACCGTCTGGAATTGCGCCAGAGCTTTCTTGGTGCCCTCAACATCCTTCTGATTGCTCTTGAAGAGCGCAACACGATAAGGCGCATAGGCCTTTGCAACATCGGAATCGAAATCAGCCAAGGCGGCCGAAGACATGCCAACCAGCAGCGCGGTGGCAAGAATGAGTCTGGAAGGGCGAGCCATGATCTTCTCCATAATTAGCCATATTCGAAAATACAGAAGCATAAAGAGACGATATGTACAGCCAGATCCGTCAAACGAAGCAGGTTTTTCAACGAAGTTTTTGTAATAAAATGTCGCTGGCCTGATCGACCAAATGATAGACATCCTCAAAAACATCCGCACCGCCATAATAGGGATCCGGCACTTCGTAAGAGCGTTTCATTTGCTCAAGACCGCAATATTCCAGATAGAGTGCGACTTCTGCGGTTCCATCGCGTGGCTGCATCGCCCGGATATCGCGCAGATTGTCTCGATCCATCGCCAGAATGAGATCAAAGGCATAAAAATCTTCAACAGCGATGCGCCGGGCGCGCAGATCAGAGATATCGGTTCCATGGACCCTGGCAACGCTGA
The DNA here is from genome assembly GCF_963678225.1 of uncultured Cohaesibacter sp. Taxonomy (NCBI): domain Bacteria; kingdom Pseudomonadati; phylum Pseudomonadota; class Alphaproteobacteria; order Hyphomicrobiales; family Cohaesibacteraceae; genus Cohaesibacter; species uncultured Cohaesibacter sp. The sequence continues at coordinate 919,651 of NZ_OY782764.1, forward strand.
TGGTACGGCCATCCGGCGGATGGCCCACATGCCATGCACCCAGGCCTGCACTATCGAGCAAAAACTGATCGCCAAGGCCCGCCTCTTGAATTTTCTGCCTGAAAACCCCTTCTGCCAAAGGGGAACGGCAAATGTTGCCAAGACAGACAAATAGAACCGAGGTGGGATGCGCAGGAATCATGAAGTATCTCGTGGTAGAGTGATCTGACCGATCTGTTTGCAGACAACCTATTCGCCTAAAGGCGCAGTCGCAACCCCCTTTGCAGCCTTGGCAGGCATCAGGCCGATTTCTGCGCCCAAGGCCACATGAACCACACCCTCTGCCAGAGGGACCCAACCACGGGCATGAGATGACGCAGGCAAGTTGTCAATCCAGATAATTTTTATGAAGTCAGAAAGTATCAGAAAAATACTACAGACATTTATAGTAAACAAAATATTTAGTAAACATAACTTCAACCATGAGAGGAGAAGGATTTAGGAATTCTAATTTCATTAACAATTATATTATAAATTTTATAAAAAACCAGAGGGAGGACGCATGCCTTACTTCATAAAAAACAAGAACATCGAGAATAACTTGATTTCGTTCTTGATGGAATCCGTCGAACAGGGAATTTCGGTTACAGACGAAGATCTCAACATAGTTTTTATGAACCGGGCAGCCTGTAAGATGCTGGATATTCCTGTCAGCCTCTTGCAAAAAGACAATTCGCTTTACAATCTTATTCGTTATATGGCTGAACGGGGCGACTATGGCCCGGGCGATATCGATGAAATCGTCGAGCATCGCATCGAGCTGTTGCGCAAGGAAACCGTCCACGACATCGATCATGAAACACAGGACGGACGCGTCATCTGCCTGCAGGGCAAATTCGCCACCGAGGGCATCTTTGTTTCCATTTTCAGCGATGTCACCGAGCAGCGCGCCTATGAAGCCAAGCTGGAAGCCATCCAGTATGAATTGGAACTCAAGCTGGAAAACAGCCTGCGTGAAGTGCGTTACAACCGGGATCTTTTGGTAAACGCGATCAACGCGATTGACGACGGCATCATTCTGTTTGATGAGGATGATCGACTGGTTCTGGCCAACACGCGCATACTGGATCTTTATCCAAGCCTGAAACGACACCTGATCCAGCAGTCCCATATCAAAAAGATCGAAGGCTTCGATCTACCAGAACCGGATGAAACAAACGAAGAAGATCTGCTCAAGGGACGCCATCGCAATGAAGTCAAATTGCATGATGATCACTGGTACCGGATCGAGCAATCGGCGACGGTCAATGGCGGAAAAATCGCCATTTTCTCTGATATCTCGACATACAAGGACCAGACCAGCAAACTACAGCAGCATACCAACAAGCTGGTCAAACTGCTGCAAAAAGAAATCTCGCTTTCCGAGACTCAGCGTGAATTTGTCTCCATGGCCTCCCATGAGTTCAAGACGCCGCTCGCCATCATCGACAGCAACGCCCAACGCATCGAACGCAAGGCAGGCAACATGCCCACCGAGCGCCTGTTGACGCGCATCGATAACATTCGCGATTCCGTGCAAAGGATGCAGTATCTCATCAACCGCTTCATGGATTTCTCAAGCGAAGAAATCGCTGGACTCAAGATGGCTGCCAAGAAGCAAAATTTCCGCAGCACGGTGGAGCGCCTGTGCGCGACCCATCTGGAAATGGGAGAGACCGCCAATATCCTGTGGGATTTGAAAGACCTGCCCGAATATGCGAGTTTTGATCAGAATCTGCTGGATCAGTGCGTCAGCAATATCCTCTCCAATGCCATCAAGTACTCCGAGCCTGGCGCCCCCATCAATGTGATTGGGCGTCGTGGAGATCAGCATATCACGATTGACATTTGTGACGAGGGTATCGGCATTCCAGAAGACGAAGTGCCCAAGATCTTCAACAAATACTACCGCGCCTCCAACTCAAGTGGTATTGCCGGAACCGGTATCGGCCTCAATTTCACCCAAATGGCATTGAAGGAACAAGGCGGTAGAATCGAAGTAAAGAGCAAACTCGGAGAGGGGTCCTGCTTCACCATTTTCCTTCCGGCTTCCATCGCGGATGATGTCCAAGAGCAGGAAGACTCCGGTGAGGACCACCCCGACAAGATCCAGGACACCCCTGACGAACTGGCATCCTGATTAAAGACATATCGGAGAAAGACCCATGCCGGAAAAGATTCTTTGCATTGAAGACGAAGCCCTGTTGCTGGAAGATATCGTCGAAGAATTGCAGGATGCTGGCTATAGAACGCTGAAGGCCTCCAATGGCAAGGAAGCCATCGAGATTTTGAAAGTGGAAACAGTGGATCTCATCCTGTGCGACATCATGATGCCGCTGATCGATGGTCCGACCACGCTCAAACTCATCCGCGAACGCCTGCCGCAGCATAATGAAGTGCCATTTATTTTTCTGACGGCAAAGTCAACAAGAGAAGACATTCTCATTGGCAAGAAAATGGGCGTGGATGACTATCTCACCAAACCCATTGATTATGACCTGCTGTTGGCCACCATCAAGGCACGCCTTGAACAGGTCTATCGCATCAAGGAAACCAACGAGGCCAAGCTCAAGCGCATCTATAATGCCTTGCGCGAAAACCGCTCATCTGAACCGCTTTCGATTGCTCTGGTTGCAAGCTCGCGCAAGTTCGTTCTGCCGATCGAACAAGCCCTTCAGGATCTGGGCTGTCTGGTGGAATTTGTGCATGAAGAGCATTTGTCCGTGCGCAAGGATGCAATCGAGAATAATGATCTGGTTTTTCTGCTCTACAGCAAAATCGTGCATTTCTATCTCAATGATCTCATCAACACCCGCGCCACCCATGGGCGCGGAAAAATGGTGCTGCTTTGCAAGGAAAATGTCGACAGGAACCTGAAAGAAGCGCTGTTGGATCTGGGCATCGGCAAAACCATCGATTACCCCTATCCACCTGTCGCAATCTTCAAAGTTATTCTGGAAGCCACACAAAACAAGGTGTGAAGAGCCGGCATCAATTCTCACAGCCACGAAGGCCAGCGCTTTGGAGCAACAGTCAAGCGGTTCGCCCTCCTGTTGCCAAAAGCATGGCCCGAAGAGGATGGCCGCTATCCCCCTGCCACTCAATAACTGCTTTTAGCAAATCCAAAAATGTTGTAAAACCAGCACGCAAGAGAGCATGTAAAATCAAGTTCCTGAGCCTTGCGCCTGCCCCTTCAAACCGCGCTACAAAATGACATCACACAGTCAAAGCGTTGTGCGCACCCCTTAGCGGAGAGCCAGTCATGAAAAACAAAGTCCAGCTTATCACCTATGTAGACCGGCTCACCGATGGCACATTCGCTGATCTCAAGACCTTGATCGATGGTCCGCTCAAGGGTCTGTTCGGTACAGTCCACGCCTTGCCCTTTTTCGATCCCTATGATGGCGCGGATGCGGGCTTTGACCCCAAAGACCACACCAACGTCGACTCGCGCCTTGGCACATGGGATGATGTGCGCAGCCTTAGCAAATCAGTGGATCTGATGGCAGACCTTATCGTCAACCATGTCTCGGCCGATGGCGACGCTTTTCAGGATTTCCTCGCCCAAGGAGACGCCTCCGACTATGCGGACATGTTCCTGACCTATGCATCGGTCTTCCCTGATGGCGCCACCGAAAAGGATCTAACCTCCATCTATCGTCCGCGCCCGGGGCTGCCGTTTAACCAGATGTCGCTGAAAGACGGGACCAGTCGCCTGATCTGGACCACCTTTACGCCCAAGCAGATCGATATCAATGTACGCAGCGAAAAGGGCGAAGCCTATCTCGATAGCATCCTGACGCGCTTTGCCGAAGCGGGTATCAGCTGCATTCGTCTGGACGCCGCTGGCTATGCCATCAAGAAACCCGGCACAAGCTGCTTCATGATTCCGGAAACCTACGATTTCCTTGCTGAACTGACACAGAAAGCCAAGGCTCGCGGCATGGAGGTTCTGGTCGAAATCCATAGTTACTATCAGGATCAGATCGAGATCTCGAAAAAAGTCGACCGTGTGTATGATTTCGCCCTGCCGCCTCTCATCATGCATGCCCTGTTCACCGGCGATGCGGCCCCGCTCTGCCGTTGGCTTGACGTCAGCCCGCGCAACGCACTCACCGTACTCGACACCCATGACGGTATCGGCGTCATCGATGTGGGCGCCCACTCTGATGGTCGCCCGGGCCTGCTGGAGCCGGATGCTATTCACAATCTGGTAGAAACCATGCATGAGCGCTCCGACGGCACCTCCCGCAAGGCAACAGGTGCCAAGGCCTCCAACCTCGATCTCTATCAGGTCAACAGCACCTATTTCGACGCGATCGGCCGCAGAGAAACCGACTATCTGATCGCGCGTGCCGTGCAGTTTTTTGCGCCGGGCATTCCACAGATCTATTATGTTGGCCTGCTGGGCGGGGAAAATGATATGGAGCTGCTGGCCAAAACCGATGTCGGGCGCGACATCAACCGTCACTATTACAAGGACGACGAAGTTGTAGAAGCGCTTGAGACCCCAATGGTCGCAGCCCTCACAAAACTAATTCGCTTCCGAAATGAACATCCTGCCTTTAATGGCGCCTTCTCGATTGTGCAGCCCGCCCGCGCTCAGCTTGAAATGACATGGAAAGCCGAAGGTCAATGGGCCAAGCTCTCCGTCGACTTTGCCCAAATGGAAGCAACCATTTCCCATACCACGCCGGATGGCACCAGACGCTTCCCTGTCAAACCGTAAAGCCCTGCCAAAGTTGCATGAGCCTGATTGGCCTTACAGCTTGCAATTGTTCAAAATTCGCGCATTTTTAGAACAATGCTCAAAAGTAAGGCAAAGTTGCTCCACAGAGCACCACAACTTTGGGTAAAATTTAAGCTGGAAACGATTCAAAGTGGTTGGAAGACCACCTTGAAACGGCATAACATGCCAAAAAGACAGAACCTTGCCCAATTTATGACGCTTGGTCCAAAACTTGCTTTTGAATAACTCGTAACAGTTAATTCGTACGTTTCAGGCTCAAAGGACGATTTTCCGCACGAAGAACAGACTGGGGAACAGCTTATCAAGGCTATAAGCCACACAAACAGCACACTGCGGGAAAGCAGACGACGCGGGCAATTGAAGCGCCAACATAAAGGTGCATCGCGTGAGTAATTACGATCCCTGCGCATTTTTTTGCGAAATGTCGAGCGCCATGTCAGAGCGCAGTCCGCAATTGAAGGATATCTGGCACAGGTTCGACGAAGCAGATTTTGAAAATCTGAAGACACGCGCCAAGGACGCTGATCTTGAGCTTTTCAATCTCGGTGTCACATTTACGGTCTACAGCGACAAGGATGTTATCGATCGGGTTCTACCCTTCGACATCATCCCGCGCGTCCTGACCGCCAACGAGTGGGACACGATAGATCGCGGCGTCATTCAACGTGTCGCGGCCATCAATGCCTTTCTTCACGATATCTATAACGACCGGCACATCATCAATGACGGCATCGTGCCTGCCGATCTGGTACTGGGCAATTCCAACTATCGCGATGTCATGGTCGGTTTCACCCCCGCCTGCAACGTCTATACCCATATTTCGGGCACCGACATCATCCGCGATGACAGCGGCAATTTCCTCGTGCTGGAAGACAATGTGCGTTCCCCATCAGGCGTCTCCTACGTGGTTGAAAATCGACATCTTATGGAGCGCTCCTTTCCCGATCTTCTGGCTGATCTCAAGCTGCGCAAGGTATCAGACTATGGCACCAACCTGTTTGCCAAGCTGAGCGAAACCGCGCCGGAAGGATGCCTCGACAAGGATGATCCGCAAGTGGTCGTCATGTCCCCGGGCATGTTCAACTCGGCCTATTTCGAACATATTTTCCTCGCCCGCGAGATGGGCGTTCCCGTCGTGGAAGGCAATGACCTCTTCTGCGATGACGACAAGGTCTATATGAAAACCATCGGCGGCCCGCGTCGGGTGGATGTCATCTATCGCCGCATCGATGATGAATTCCTCGACCCCGAAGCCTTCAAGCCAGATTCCATGCTTGGCGTCAAAGGGCTTGTAAGCGCCATGCTGAAAGGCAATGTGACCATCGCCAACGCATTGGGCACGGGCGTCGCCGATGACAAGGCTGTCTATGCCTATATGCCACGCATCATCAGATATTACCTTGATGAAGACCCCATTCTGTCCAACGTGGAAACCCACATCTGCCGTGAACCAGATGCGCTGCAATATACCCTTGATCATCTGGATGAACTGGTCGTCAAGCCGGTTGGCGAATCCGGCGGCTATGGCATAACCATCGGCCCCAAAGCCAGCAAGGAAGAATTGGCGACGGCTCGTGAGGCCCTGCTGGCCAAGCCAAGCAATTTCATTGCCCAGCCCATGATTTCCCTGTCGGTCTGCCCAACGTTGGGTGAAACCGATCTGGTGGCGCGCCATGTGGATTTGCGCCCCTTTGCCATCACGGGCAAAGGCACATGGGTTCTGCCCGGAGGGCTCACCCGCGTGGCCCTCAAGGAAGGCTCTCTCATCGTCAATTCCTCCCAAGGCGGCGGCACAAAAGACACATGGGTTCTCGCAGAAACCCCATTCAATCCAACGGACGGAGGCAACTCATGAGCCTGCTACTCAGTCGTTATGCCGAAGCCCTGTTCTGGTTTGCCCGCTATATTGAGCGCTCAGCCAGCCTTGCGCGTATTCTCAATGTGCAGGCCGGCTTCTGGCAGGATCATTCCAGCCAGGAAAACTGGGCATCCATTCTATCCCTCTATGCCGATAAGGACCGCTTTACCGAACAGCACGGTCAGATAACCGCCCAGAAGGTGGCCAAATTCTATATCACGGATCGCGACAATCCGGGTTCGATCCTCTCCTGCCTCTGGGCAGCGCGAGAAAATGCCCGCCTGTTGCGCCCGCTGATTTCCGTTTCCATGTGGTCCTACATCAACGTCTCATATAATCAGATGAAGAGCCTCAGCGACAGGGATCTGGATGCGTCGCGCCTGTCTCGCACCTGCGAATCCATCGCCCGCACCTGCGATGCGATCATGGGAGTGACAGAAGGCACCTATTATCGCGATGCCGGGTGGCGTTTCTATCAGCTTGGCCTCTGGATCGAACGCGCGGATCAGACCAGTCGTCTGCTCGACGTCAAGGTAGCTCAGGTTGCCAATTTCAATGGCCTCGATCAAACCGAGACCGTCGCCGATATGGAATTCTGGAAACTGCTGCTCCACTCCTTTGAGGCCTATCATGCCTTCCAGCGCGCAAAATCGGGCAAACTGGACCCCAAAAAAGTCGCCAACTTCTTGATGTTCAACCAGAGCTTCCCAAAATCGCTAACCCATTGCATCGGCGAAATACAGGATATGCTCAATGACCTCTATATGGGCTACCAGCTACGCCGGGCCGCTCAATGCTATGAAGAGGTGGAGATGCTGCTCTATGAACTGGAGGCGGCGGCAAAAGACCCACACTTGCATATGCGGTTCCATGGGTTCAACGACAAGGTTCAGCATAGACTGATGGAAATTACCAACCAGCTGGGCATGTCATTCTTCGGGCATGCAGATTGGTCAAAAGAGGCTGAGGAATGCGAAAGCCAGTCCCAGTCACAAACCCAGTCCCAGACAATGGCCTGACGCCACAGTCAGCCTGCTCACTTTGAACCTTTTTATTCGTGATCTTATCCTGATCCGTCCATGGGCATTTGTCCGCAGGGGATCAGAGTCTTGAAACAAAGGCACATTTTCAATGTCCATTCATGCAGCTCTGACACACAAGACAAAATATATCTATGATCGCCCGACGGGCATGGGGCCACAAATCATTCGTCTGCGCCCGGCCCCGCACACGCGCAACCAGATCCTGTCCTATTCGCTGAATATCGAACCGGCCGACCACTGGATCAACTGGCAACAGGATCCATTCGGCAACTATATGGCGCGTATTGTCTTCCCCGAGAAGATCAACGCCTTTTCCGTAACGGTGGATCTGGTAACCGACATGTCGGTGATCAACCCGTTCGATTTCTTCATCGAAGACAGCGCCGAGCATTATCCTTTCCCCTATGCCGAGGGAGAAAAAAAGGATCTCGCCCCCTATCTGGAACTTGGTGAAAAAACGCCCCTTCTCTCTGCCCTGCTCAAGGAAATCGAGCCGATCCACAAGGGCAAGGAAATCAAGACCATCGATATGCTCGTACAGATCAACCATCTGGTCGAAAGCAAGATCGATTATCTGATCCGCATGGAACCCGGCGTACAGTCGCCTGAAGAGACGCTGACCAAATGCTCCGGCTCCTGCCGCGACAGCTCATGGCTACTGGTCCATGTCATGCGTCACCTTGGGCTCGCAGCCCGTTTCACCTCTGGCTATCTCATCCAGCTCAAGCCCGACGTCAAGCCACTGGAAGGGCCGGAAGGCACCGATCACGATTTCACCGATCTGCATGCATGGACCGAGGTCTATATCCCCGGAGCCGGCTGGATCGGTCTGGACCCGACATCGGGCCTTCTGACCGGTGAAAGCCATATTCCACTGGCAGCCACGCCGCATCCCATTTCCGCAGCCCCCATCACCGGGGCGCATGACAAGGCCGAAGTCGAGTTTGAATTTGAAATGGATGTGCAGCGCATCTTCGAGCGCCCGCGCGTTACCAAGCCCTACACCGATGACCAATGGAAGGCCATCAACAAGATGGGCGACCTGGTAGACCGGCGCCTTGACGAGGGCGATGTCCGGCTGACCATGGGAGGTGAGCCGACCTTTGTCTCCATTGATGATTATGAAGGCGATGAATGGAACACCGGCGCCGTAGGCCCGACCAAGCGCTATTACGCGGAAAATCTCATTCGCCGTCTGCGCGACCGCTTCGCACCGGGTGGCCTTCTGCACTTTGGACAGGGCAAATGGTATCCCGGCGAACAGCTCCCCCGCTGGGCCTTTGCCCTTTATTGGCGCGCAGATGATGAACCACTGTGGGAAGACCCCGCTCTGATCGATCAGGAAACTCCGCAGGAACCGGCGGATGCAAAGATCGCCCAGCGCTTCATCTACAAGCTCGTCGAAAAGCTCAAGATAGACCCCAAATGCGTGCTGCCCGCCTATGAGGATCCGGCGCATTTCTCTTTGGTGGAACAGAAGCTTCCCGTCGATGTCGATCCATCCGAAAACAAGATCGACGATCCGGCAGAGCGCGCCCGCATCATCAAGGTGTTCGAGCAGGGCCTATCCACTCCGGCAGGCTTCGTCTTACCCGTTCAGGCATGGAACAGCGAGGTCTATGGCCGGTCCTGGATGTCGGAAGTCTGGAAATTCCGCCGCGACAGGCTCTTCCTCATCCCCGGCGACAGCCCGGTCGGCTTCCGTCTGCCACTCGGCTCTCTTACCCATATTCCGGAAACCCAGTTTCCGCATGTGATTCCGATGGACCCCCATGCAGCCCATGCGGCGCTCCCTGCCCGTGAGGCTCTGTTGCGTGACCGGCGCCAGCCCTTCACCCCGCGTGAAAAGCTGAAAAAGACCGATCCGGCCAGATTGCTTGATGCCCCAGAACCGCAATGGCACGAGACGGAACACCCGACTTTCATTCCCATGAATGAAGTCTCAGGGCATGTGCGCACCGCGCTGTCGGTTGAACCGCGCGATGGTCATCTCTGCATTTTCATGCCACCGCTGCACAATGCCGAAGACTATGCCGCCATGGTCGCGGCCATTGAGGATGCGGCCAGAGATGTCGGCCAGCCGGTGCATATCGAAGGCTATGAACCACCCTTTGACCCGCGTATCAACGCCATCAAGGTAACGCCGGATCCGGGCGTCATCGAAGTCAATATCCAGCCGGCGGCCAACTGGAAGGAAGCCAGCAAGATCACCCAGATCCTCTATGAGGAGGCACGACTGGCCCGCCTTGGCACCGAGAAATTCATGCTCGACGGACGCCACACGGGCACAGGAGGCGGCAACCATATCGTACTGGGCGGCATCACCCCATCGGACAGCCCCTTCCTGAGGCGCCCCGATCTGGTGGCAAGCCTTGTAACCTATTGGCAGAACCACCCCAGCCTGTCCTATCTCTTCTCGGGCACCTTCATTGGCCCGACCTCGCAGGCGCCCCGCGTGGATGAAGGCCGCCATGACAATCTCTATGAGCTGGAGATTGCCCTCAAGCAGGTTCCGCTGCCCGGTGATGGCTTCATTCCCAACTGGCAGGTGGATCGCCTGTTCCGCAACCTGCTCATCGATGTCACTGGCAACACCCACCGGGCGGAAATCTGCATTGACAAGCTCTTCTCCCCCGATGGTCCGACAGGGCGTCTGGGGCTGGTCGAATTCCGCTCCTTCGAAATGCCGCCCCATGATCGCATGTCTCTGGCCCAGCAACTGCTGCTGCGCGCCATCATCGTGCGCCTTTGGGAAAAGCCCTATCGCAACAAGCTGATCCGCTGGGGCACACAGCTCCATGACCGCTTCATGCTGCCTCACTATGTGCGTGAAGACTTCAGGGACATCCTGAAGGATCTTTCCCTGCATGGGCTCGAACTGGATGAAGGCTGGTTTGCCCCCCATTTCGAGTTCCGCTTCCCCCGCTATGGCGAAGTGAATTATGACGGTGTACAGATCGAATTGCGACAGGCACTTGAGCCCTGGAATGTGCTCGGAGAAGAAGGAGCAGTCGGCGGCACCGCGCGTTACGTCGACAGCTCTCTTGAACGGGTGCAGGTCAAGGTAAGAGGCATCAACCCGGATCGCCATATTCTCTCGGTCAACAAGGTCGCCATTCCGCTGCAGCCAACAGGACGACAAGATGAAGCCGTTGCCGGCATCCGCTATCGCGCCTGGCAGCCCCCCTCCTGCCTGCATCCGATGATCGGCGTCCACACGCCACTGACCTTTGACCTCATGGACAGCTGGAACCGTCGCTCTCTGGGTGGCTGTCGCTATCATGTTGCCCATCCGGGTGGACGTGGCTATGACACCTTCCCGGTCAACGCCTATGAAGCAGAGAGTCGGCGTCTCTCGCGTTTCGAGATGATGGGACATTCGCCGGGCTATGCCGAGCCGATCAAGCTGGAAGAAAGCGCAGAATTCCCCTATACGCTGGATCTGCGCCTCGCATCCATCCGCTAGACGGCGCGAGCATCAGGGAAAACAAAAACATGAGGGCAGGAGCAACCATCTCCCGCCCTTTTCATTATGGTATAAAGATGTGTTGTGCGCGTCATGAAGCTATGGCCAAATATCACTCGCATGACAATCAAATCTGTGACTTTGTATTTTTACGGAACAGATGATAAAAGCGTAGCTCCATTTCCATGAGAACACCGTACGGATTTGGAAAGGCATTCCGGTCAATAACAAGAACAAATGGCCCTTTGAGGCACATGTCACGGAGAAAATGAAGTTGGAAAAAACTTCAGACCCCAAAACCAGATTATCTGGCAACACCGCAGAAGATGGCATGCAGCCCCCCGCAGGCGCGCCAATGCTCTATCAGACTCTGCCCGGCATCCATGATGAAATGATGGACGCGGATGGCTCCATCATGCCGCACTGGCAGCAATGGTTCGATGCCTTCTCGCGCTGGTCGCCCTCAGATCGGAGCGCCCATTGGGATGAGTTGAATGAGGTCGTCCGGGAAACCGGCATTGCCTACGATCTCTTCGCAGACCCAAATGACGCCAGACAGCCATGGTCGATTGACCTTGCGCCTCTTATTATCGCCCCCGAAGAATGGCAATGGCTCAAAGTCGCGCTCGCCCAGCGGGCCCGCCTCTTCAATGCCATGCATAATGATCTTTACGGCCACCGACGCCTTTTGCATGAGGGATACATTCCCGCTGCGCTGGTGATGAGCGACCCTTCCTATCTGCGCCCGATGCGCGGCAACCAGAGCGCCTATAATGGCGTTCAGTTTTTCGCAGCCGACCTTGCCAAGGCGCCCGATGGCAATTGGCGCGTGCTGGACAATCATGCCGAAACACCGGCTGGTCTGGGCTTTGCTCTTGCCAACCGCATCGCGCTCACCCATTGCGAAGGCAATCTCTTCCGCTCCAGCAAAGCGGTACGCCTTGCCTCCTATTTCCAGCAATTGCAGTCAACGCTGGTCAAGCGCACCGAGCTTGAAGATCCCTATATCGCCATTCTATCGCCCGGGCCGGAACATCCGGACTATTTCTCCCATGCCTATCTGGCCCGCTATCTAGGCTATCTGCTGGTGGAAGGCGGCGACCTTGTTTATCAGAATAACCGGATCTGCCTTAAAACGCTGGCAGGCCTCAAACCCATCGACCTGATCGTCCGCTCAATCGAAGGTCTCAATGCCGATCCGCTGGAATTGAACCCCAATGGCATGGATGGCACCACTTCCATGGTGCAGGCCATCCGCGACAAAGGCATCATCATGGCCAACCAGCTGGGCACCTCCATCGTCGAGAACCGGGCGCTTGCGCCTTATCTGCCCGAAATCTGTCGCTTTCTGCTTGGTGAAGACCTGATGCTGCGCGAAGCAGAACGCTGGTGGCTGGGCGACCCGACAAGCCGCAGCCATGTGCTTGCGAATCTCGATGACATGTTGATCTCAGATGCCCATGAAGGCTCGGGACGTCCGGGAGAGGCCCGTCCGGCGACCGATCCCGCCAAGCTTTCTGAAGCAGAACGCAAAGACCTCATCGACAAAATCCATTTGTTTGGTAACAACCTCGTTGCAGAAAAGAAAACCGGCTATGCCACAACGCCCAGCTGGTCTGGCGAAACCCTGGAACCGCGTCCCTTTGCCATCCGTTTCTATGGATCGCGCAAGGAACAGGGTTACGAGATCCTGCCCGGCGGCCTGTCCATGTCGGTTGGTGAACAACATGCCATCGGGCTCCATTCGCCAGAAGGGCTTACCCGCGATGTATGGGTTGTATCCGACGCCCAGCCAGAACCTTTTGAAAGCATCTGGGCCAGCATCGCCCGTCAGGGTTCCTATTCACGCGCGGGCCGCTCTCTGCAGAGCCGCATTGCCGACAATCTCTTCTGGCTCGGGCGCAATGTAGAACGTATCGAATGGCAGTTTCGCCTTTGCCGTCAGGCCCTGTCGCGCCTTAATGAAGATAGCGGCCCGGAAGAAGATCAGCGGACCGTCGTCTCGGCCCTCAACACGCTCATCCTGCGCGCACCGAAAGCACAGGTTTTTGACGCCGGCTTTGGCGGCATGAATGAAATCGAACGACTCGTTCGCACCGTTCTGTATGGCAAGAATCGCGCCTACGGATTTCAGGAAAGCCTGGCCCATATGCATCGGCTGACGGGCCTCACCCGCGACCGCATGTCGTCTGATGCCTGGCGCATTCTGAATGAATTTTTCACGGACCACCGCTGGTTCAAGGAACCCGGCTTCATGCACACCGGCCATGTCATTGATCTGCTCGACAAGGGCCTGATGGTGCTTGCCGCCTTTTCCGGCATGGCCATGGAGAATATGACCCGCAATTATGGCTGGCGGTTCCTTGATATCGGCCGCCGCATTGAACGGGCCGAAAATCTGTCCGGACTGCTCAACAGGCTCATCTTTGCCCCCGGTATGGTCAGCGACGCCCCGCGCCGCCTGATGTTCATTCTGGAAGTGGCAGACAGCTTCATCACCTACCGCTCGCGCTACCGCATTACGCCGACGCTGCCTGCGGTGATTGATCTTTTGCTGCTGGACGAAACCAACCCGCGCTCCATCGCCTTCCAGATCGCGGCGCTGCATGAGCATGTCAATTATTTGCCCAAAGAGCCCGAAAGCGGGCTGCGCAGCGAGGAAAACAGGCTCATTCTTGAACTCCTGACGGATATCCAGCTGTCAGAAGGGCACAAACTGGCCCAGATTCCGCAATTCGAGCAGGGCAAGGATATTGAACAGATCATCTCGGAAGAATGCCGCCTCGAGCAGCTTTTGAACAATCAGATTTCAAAGCTGCCACAATTGACTGAGCTTTTGACCCGCCGGTATTTCACTCATACCGAAGAGCAGGCTCAACGGATTTGACCGGACAGGAAGGCATGGAAAAACGATGCGCTACAAGATAACGCACAAGACAGAATATCGCTATTCAGCACCGGTTGCCCAATCCAACCATCTGGTGCATTTGACCCCCTGTGCCGTCGACGGACAGATCATCGAGCAGCATGACATCGCTATTACGCCGCGTCCTGCCCATCGCCGTGACTTCAATGATTATTTCGGCAATTCCACCATTCATCTGACGCTGGAAGAAGACCACAGCGTCTTGACCATGAATGCCCAGACTGTCGTCACCATAACCCGCGATCACACGCCCCTTCTGGCCAAATCTGTCGCCTCATGGGAGAATGTGCGCGATCTCATGTTCGAAGCGGCCCATGTGGATCAGGCTGAATTCTCCTGCTATTCGCCTTTTACCAACCCCAACTCGGAAATTGCCGCCTACGGGGCCGAATCCTTCCCGCCCGGACGTCCACTGCTGGAAGGCGTGATGGAACTGACCAGCCGCATTTTCACCGATTTTGATTATAACAGCACCGTCACCGACATTTTCACGCCGGTATCGCAAGTCTTCGAAATGAAAAGCGGCGTCTGTCAGGACTTTGCCCATTTGCAACTTGCCTGCCTGAGGGCTCTTGGCCTGCCAGCGCGCTATGTTTCAGGCTATCTGCGCACCTATCCGCCCAAGGGCCAGCCGCGCCTTGTGGGGGCGGATGCGTCCCATGCATGGATTTCTGTCTGGTGTCCGGAAGCTGGATGGGTCGATTTCGACCCCACCAACAACAAGACCATCGCAGATGAGCATGTCACGCTCACCGTGGGCCGCGATTTCGGCGATGTCAGCCCCATTTCCGGTGTCATCCTCGGAGGAGGCAATCATTTTGTGAATGTGTCGGTGGATGTCATGCCGATTGATGAGCAAGGCGAGGAAATCGGAGAATCCGTCTCGAACCAGCTTGAACCGGAAATCGTCACAATCGACAAGGACACACTGCAAGAGCAATCTCAACGCCCCATCCAGATGCATATTCAGGAACAAAGCCAGGAGCAAATTCAGGCTCAGGCAGCAGATCCCCTGCCAGCGGACAGAACCTACTAGGGGCAGAACGACGTGTCATAGGCCCGAATTTTTTGCGACTCACGCCGATTCGGCTTTGATATGGCAAGAATCTCAGAGCAAGCAAGCCCGCCCCATCCCTATCAGGAAGCGGGAAAAGCAACGGATGGCCTGCCTGCTCGCCGGAGCGAAGGCTGGCTTTCAAGTTGTTGAAAAGGCGCATAAACAAAAAGGGCTCAGGAAATTTCCTGAACCCTTTTGCATAATGGAGCGGGCGATGGGATTCGAACCCACGACCCCAACCTTGGCAAGGTTGTGCTCTACCCCTGAGCTACACCCGCGAAACTCTTGAGCTTTTTCAAGCTCTTAGCAACATTCCGTTGCTTCGCTGCGGCGCTCCGTGCCGTCTGTGGGTGCTTATATGTACGACCTGAGGAGCAATTGCAACAGGGAAATTACAAAAAATGATTTTTTCCCACTGGCTGTGTAAGTTTTTCACAAACGGTGAAAAACTTACTAGCCGCTTTACCCCTTTGTCGACTGGTCATCCCTTGCAGGTCCAGCCCCTTCGCTCTATTAGCTAGATGGGAGAAAGCCGGGCCTTACAGAGGGTTATCTCGCCCCCAACGCACCACTCCATGCTATCGGATCACACCATCCGCCCCTATTTCCAAACCTGATCAATCTCTCCAGAGCACAGTTCAATGACCTCATCAAAAAAATGTAACCGCCAAGATCTTTTCGATTTTTTCGCCGCACTCAACATAGAAACCACCACTCATGAGCATGAGGCGGTTTTCACCGTAAGCGAAAGCCACAAGATCAAGGAAGACCTGCCCGGCGGTCACAGCAAAAACCTGTTCCTCAAGGACAAGAAGGGCAAGATGATGCTGGTGGTCTGCCTCAACGACACAGAGGTAGACCTCAAGAGCTTTCACAAGAAATATGATTGCGGCCGCGTCAGTTTTGGCAATGCGGACCTGTTGTGGCAACATCTGGGTGTGCGCCCCGGGTCGGTCACACCCTTTGCTCTGATCAACGACAAGGATGCACACGCCGTTAATCTGGTACTCGACGCCAATCTGATGGAACAGGACCTGGTGAATTTCCACCCTTTGGAAAACACAGCCACCACCGCTATCTCGAAACAGGACCTGCTGCGCTTTCTGGAAGGAACAGGCCATACCCCAACCATATTGGCGCTCGAAAAAGAAGACGCCTAGGCAGGACGGGCCGGATCTTTGTGCTTCTGCCCTAAAAGCGGACATGTTAATCGCCTTTCAGGCCAATTGGGCATTGAACAAAATGTGCCACTATCCCATATTGGGGACGACAAATCACAAGGCGTGTAACCCGATTACATAGCGGCTTTGACAAACAGACTTAGACACTGTCCAAGATCCAAAGGCAGGCACAGTCCCTCACGAAAAGGACCGTCCAGATGAGCAACACCACATATGGCTACGGAAGCGGCATGTCCGCCAGCTACACCACATCCCAGAGCTCTAATGCGCAATCTTTCGGCGCAGCTCCGCAGCCAGCTCCCGCTCCGAAGCAGGCGCAAGACACTGGCCCGCTGATCAAGGATACCTCGACGCAGGAATTCATGCAGGATGTGATCGAAGCGTCCAATAGCACAACTATCCTCGTCGACTTCTGGGCACCATGGTGCGGCCCCTGCAAACAGCTGGGCCCGGATCTGGAAAAGGCCGTCACCGAGGCCAAAGGCAGGGTCAAACTGGTCAAACTCAATATCGACGATCACCCCGCGATCCCGCAGCAGATGGGCATCCAGTCCGTTCCCGCCGTGGTCGCCTTCAAGGATGGTCGCCCGGTGGATGGCTTCATGGGCGTGCAGCCACCAAGCCAGATCAAGGCCTTCATCGAGAAGAATGGCAGCGAGCCTCAGGCCGATCCAGTGGAAGAAGCCTGCAACCATGCCAACGAATTGCTCGAAGCGGGCAATCCGGTCGAAGCCGCGCAGATTTTCGGCGCCATCATGCAGCAGGTTCCGGACCATCTCCCTGCCGTTGTCGGCATGATCAAATGCCTGCTTGCCAATGAAGAAGTTGAAAAGGCCCGCACCCTGTTTGACAGCCTGCCCGAGGAAGCCCTCAAGGAGCAGGATGTGTCTGCCGTCAAGGCCAGCCTTGAACTAGCCGAACAGAGCGCTGATCTGGGCGATCTGGCTGAGCTGCAAGCCAAACTGGACGCCAATCCCGAAGACAATCAGGCCCAGTTCGATCTGGCCGTGGCGCTCAATGGCAAGAACAAACGCGAAGAGGCCGTCGACCAGCTGATCGCAATCATCAAACGTGATCGCGAATGGAATGATGACGGAGCCCGCAAACAGCTTCTGCAATTCTTTGAAAGCTGGGGCGTGATGGACCCTGCCAGCGTCTATGGCCGCCGGCAGCTGTCTTCCATTCTTTTCTCATAACTGACGAAAGGCCGCCCCATCGCTTATGCATGCGGCGGCCAGTTTTATTCCATTCGATGCGCATGCAACGCATGCAAATGAAGAAAGCACAGATCGCTGGCTTCAAAGCGAGCGAAAACAAGGAGATCAAATGGCTCAGGCAGGCAATGCATATTATGACAGCCCGAGAGACATTCCCGCTATCATTCCGGTGTTTCCTCTGGAGGAAGCCCTGTTGCTGCCACGCACCCAGATGCCGCTGAATATCTTCGAAGAACGCTATCTGATGATGATCGACTATGCCATGCATAAGGATCGGATCATCGGTATCATCCAGCCGCTCGAGCCAGAAGGCGATCCGGCAGAAAGCGATGCGCCCGAAAAGCTCTACGCCCCCAAGCTTCAGCAAGTCGGCTGCCTGGGGCGTATCTCGGCCTATGGCGAAACTGGAGACGGGCGCGTATTGGTCACCTTGTCTGGCATTTGCCGTTTCAAGCTGGTCAAGGAAATGCTCACAGACCTGCCCTTCCGCCTCGCCGAGATCGACTGCGAAGACTATGTGCATGATCTGACCGAAGGCCTTGGCGAAGATCAGGTGAACAGGGAAGGTCTGCTGGAAGCCTTCCGCGCCTTTCTTGAGGCCAATGATATGGAAGCAGACTGGGACAGCATCGGAAAATCTTCCAACGAAGTGCTGGTCAACTCCCTTTCCATGATGAGCCCCTATGGATTGGCAGAAAAGCAGGCGCTCCTAGAAGCGGAAAGTCTGGCTCTGCGTGCCGACACGCTGATTGCCATGACGGAAATGCATCTGGCCAGCGAAAGTGGCGAAGCCCCTCAAACCTTGCAGTGATCTGACCTGCTGCGACAGGCCGGTCGGGACAGATAGGAGCCATCATGAGCAAAAAAGAAACCAACGATCATGGCGCCGACGAGAAGACCGGCACGGTTGATCGCAAATTGCTCGAAATTCTTGTCTGCCCCCTGACCAAGACAACGCTCACCTATGATGCGGAAGCGCAAGAGCTGATCAGCCACGCTGCAAAGCTCGCTTACCCGATAAGGGATGGCGTGCCTATCATGCTGCCCAGCGAAGCACGCCAGTTGGAAGACTGAGTACTATCGAGGAAGGGCCGAAGGCCTGCGCTCTCGCGCAGACTATAGGCTTTCCCCACGCAGCAACTTGGGCACCTCACCGCGATTGCCCGCCGCTTCTTCGATGAACATGCGTTTGAGAGCCGGCAGACGATCCACCATGCCAAGGCCGAAATCGCGGACATGGCGCAGCACCTCGCTCTTGTTGGAAAAGAGCCGATTGAGCAGATCGCAAGTGACACCCATCTGCATGACGTCAAACCGGCGCCAGCGCTCATAGCGCTCCAACACATCAAACGCCCCGATATCCTGCCCAAGGCGCGCAGCCTCAACAATCACTTCGGCGAGAGAGGCGACATCCTTGAATCCAAGATTGAGCCCCTGCCCGGCAATCGGATGAATCCCGTGCGCTGCATCGCCCACCAGAGCAAAGCGCGAAGCGACATAGGAGCGAGCCAGAACCATCCCGAGAGGAAAGCCCTTGCGCGGCCCTTTTTCCTCAAGTGCGCCCAGCTGTTTGCCAAACCGGCGTTCCAGCTCAAGCCCGAAGGTAAAATCATCCATAGCCAGCAGGCGCTTGGCATCATCTGTGCGCTCATTCCACACCAGAGATGAGCGTTTGCCCTTGAGTGGCAAAATAGCAAAGGGACCGGCAGGCAGGAAATGCTCCACCGCACAGCCTTCATGCGGGCGCTCATGCTCAACCGTGGTTACGATCCCGACCTGATCATAATCGAACCGGTTGACATGAATCCCGGCGAGATCTCGCAAACGCGAGCGCACGCCATCAGCCGCCACAAGCAGCTTTGCGCCAACAGTTTCACCTGATTGCAAGAAGAGAGAAACCGCAGAGCCATCAACGATGAAATCCTTGACGCTGTGTCCTTCCAGAACGTCAACCCCGGCGGCTTTTGCCGCATCGCCAAGGGCGCCAACCATGGCCCCGTTCGGCACCATATAGGCAAAGGGCTCGCCATCCTTGGCTCCGCCCTCAAAGGTCAGCAACACCGGACGCACGATATCCTTGAGCTTGCTGTCGGTGACCTCCATTTTCCGAATAGGTTCGGCATCTGGCGCGATTGCGTCCCACACACCGAGGCTTTGCAGCATCCGCGTCGCCGCAGAGGCAACAGCAGAGGCGCGCTCATCCTTGCGCATGCGCTCCATCGCCTGAGGCTCAACAACCAGAATGGACAAGCCGCTTGCCTGCCGTACAGCCAGCGCCAGCGACAAACCAACATATCCTCCTCCGGCAATCACCAGATCATAGCTTTCCTTCAGGCAAGACGCATTGTCATTGGCCCCGACCGGTTCTGCCTTTGCGTGCCGTGGTGAATTCATGCTTTAACCCCTTCTGCCAGCCTTCAATGTGGCCGCACCATAACGCTGCCTGCATTCTGCTTCCAATATATAGTGACAATAAATCGGAAGATCTCGACAAACTGACTAGAGAAAGCGATTTTTTCGCCGCGCCATCTCCTGCTATAAGCGCTAAGATAGGCCTTGGCCTTATCCTGTTTGAAAACATCATATCGCTATCCACAAATCCCGGGACATTTTTCATGACGTCAGCAATTGATACCCTTCTTTCCATTCTGAACCTTGAAACTCTGGAAACAGATCTATTCAGAGGCATGAGCCCGCAGGATGGTTGGCAACGGGTTTTTGGCGGTCAGGTCATCGGTCAGGCTCTGGTAGCAGCCTCGCGGACTGTGGAGCCCGAACGCAGCGCCCATTCCCTGCATTGCTATTTCATGCGTCCGGGCGACCCCAAGACACCAATCATTTATGAAGTGGACCGGCTGCGCAACGGGCGCTCTTTTTCCACACGCCGCGTTCTGGGCATCCAGCATGGCAAGGCCATTTTCAACATGGCCGCTTCCTTTCACAAAAAGGAAGAAGGCCTCTCCCACCAGATAGAACTGCCCGACATTCCCGGACCGGAAGATCTGCCCAGCGAGGAAGAGGTCTATGAAAGCTATGTCGCCAAGGCGCCGGACAACATCAAGGCCTATTTCCGCCGCGAGCGCCCTATCGAGCTGCGCCCCATCAATATGGAGCATTATGTAACCCGCAAGAAACTGGAGCCGCAGCAACTCATCTGGGTGCGCACAACATCCAAGCTCCCTGATGATCCGGCCATCCACAAATGCGCACTGGCCTATGCCTCGGACATGACCTTGCTGGACACGTCCCTTTTTGCGCACGGCCTTTCTGTTTTCAGCAAAACCATCAGCGCCGCCAGTCTGGATCACGCCATGTGGTTCCACGGTGATTTTCGCGCTGACGAATGGCTGCTCTATTGTCAGGACAGCCCATGGGCAGGTGGTGGCCGCGGTTTCAACCGCGGCAGTCTTTACCGGCGAGATGGCACATTGGTTGCATCGGCTGCTCAGGAAGGCCTTATCCGCGAAATTGACCGGTAAATGATAGATTAACCCTGATAAATGCGGATTATTTAGAACCTACGCACAATCAATGTGCAGTTTAAAAGCTTGAAATGACTCATTGCTTTTCACTCATCACAAAACGGCCACAATATATGCTCTAAAAATAGGCATTTTTTATAATTTGCCTAAATATGCTTCAGAAACATCCTCTGCACAAATATGAAGCAAAGATCGATTTTATCATCAAAATCGAATTTTGGACAGCATTTCAATAACTTAATAAAAAGTTACAAAACTGGCACGGCTTTTGTAAGAGAGAAGGCACAAAACAAGAGGTTTTGCCCCGGCTGATTGCAATTTGGGGCATGACATTCAAACCCGACAGAGGGACAAAACCCATAAGAGGGACATGAGAGAGTGCCATGAAGTTCATTATTGCCATTATCAAGCCTTTCAAGTTGGAAGCTGTGCGTGAAGCATTGTCTGCCGAAGGTATTGAAGGCCTGACCGTGACTGAAGTTAAGGGCTTTGGTCGTCAACGCGGTCATACGGAAATCTATCGCGGAACCGAATATTCCGTCAGCTTCCTGCCGAAACTGAAAATCGAAGTTGCCGTAACAGCAGACAAAGCTGAAAAGACCATCGAAGCCATTTCGAAGGCAGCAGCAACCGGCCAGATTGGCGATGGCAAGATTTTCGTCACCTCACTCGAGCATGTCATGCGCATCCGTACCGGCGAAACCGATAACGACGCGCTCTAAGCCCAACCCCAATCAAGTAGAAGTGAAAAACAAGGACAATCAAATGTCAAAAGTAACCCTTGCCCTTCTTGTTGGCGCAGCAAGCCTTATGGCTGGCCCGGCCCTCGCACAGGAAGCTGCAGAAGCAGCGGCAGCCGCTCCAGCAGCAACCGGCGAAGCTGCAGCCCATACGCAATATATTCTCAACACCCTGCTCTTCTTGATCGGCGGTTTCCTTGTGATGTGGATGGCAGCTGGCTTCGCAATGCTCGAAGCTGGCCTTGTTCGCTCCAAGAACGTCTCCATGCAGAGCATGAAGAACATTTCCCTTTATGCCGTTGCTGGCATCATGTACTACCTGATCGGCTATAACCTGATGTATACCGGCGTTGACGGCGGCTATATCGGGTCCTTCTCCTTCTTCTACGCCCTTGATCCGGTAGGCGGCGACGCTCTTGATACCGGCTATTCCACGGCTTCCGACTGGTTCTTCCAGATGGTCTTCGTGGCAACTGCAGCATCTGTTGTGTCCGGCACTCTGGCTGAGCGCATCAAACTGTGGCCGTTCATGATCTTCACCGTAGTGCTGACCGCATTCATCTACCCGATCGCCGGTTCCTGGCAGTGGGGCGGTGGCTGGCTCTCCGAAATGGGTTTCTCCGATTTCGCCGGTTCCACCCTCGTTCACTCCGTAGGCGGCTGGGCAGCTCTTGCTGGTGCGCTTCTGCTTGGTGCTCGTAAAGGCAAATATGGTGCTGACGGTTCTGTAAACCCGATGCCTGCTTCCAACATTCCGCTGGCAACCCTGGGTACCTTCATCCTGTGGCTCGGCTGGTTCGGCTTTAACGGTGCTTCACAGCTCGCTATGGGCACCATCGGTGACGTTTCCGACGTTTCCCGTATCTTTGCCAACACCAACATGGCTGCCGCTGGTGGCGTTGTTGCCGCAATGATCCTTCTGCAGATTCTCTACAAGAAGGTCGACGTAACCATGGTCCTCAACGGCGCACTGGCTGGTCTGGTATCCATTACCGCTGAGCCTCTGACCCCGACCATCGGCGAATCCATCATCATCGGCGCGATCGGCGCAATCCTCGTCATCATCGTTGTTCCGCTTCTCGACAAGCTGAAAATCGACGACGTGGTTGGTGCGATCCCGGTTCACCTTGTCTGCGGTATCTGGGGCACTCTGGTTGTTCCTTTCACCAACGATGGCACTTCCTACGCTACCCAGTTCATCGGCGTGATCTCCTACGGCGTCTTCACTCTGGTTTGCTCCTTCATCGTATGGGGTATCCTGAAGGCTACCATGGGCATCCGCGTTACCGAAGAAGAAGAATATATCGGTCTCGACAAAGCTGAAATCGGCGTCGAAGCTTATCCGGAATTCGGTATCGGTAGCCAGCGCGTATAATAAAACGGGCTAGGCGGAGTCCTCCTGATCACCTTCTTCGCCTAAAGCGCCCACGGCCTACTTGCACAGGCCCAGAGGGGGAAACCCGTCGGAACACCGGCGGGTTTCTTTTTGTCTATAGCAATGAGACACAAGACCAGCAGAAGGGGCCCGTCGCAAAGATTACCAACAGGTGTATTTACCCCGTGAACAATCTTTGCGACGGGCCCCTGGAACGCCTATTCGCGATGCATACTCAATGGAAGGACGATTACAACACCGAGAGGCCTCATTCTTCTTTGGGTAACCTCACACCAAACGAATATTCAGCTCAATCAGCCTTGAAACTGGCCGCTGCATAAAGGCAACTTAAACCCATGGACTCGCCCTAAAGCTGGTAGAGACTTGGAGCGCAGGGCAGTGGCTGTAGGAGCTGGCGGATAATCTCTGAATGCACTAAAATCGAAAATGTTCACATTTTTCTAGAGTAAAAGGAAATATCTCAGATTTAAGATGAGGTTTACGCGTGCAATCTATTACTGAATTTGCAAAATCGACTGCATTTTCAGAGAATGATCTGCATAGATCTTTATCTGATACTCCTTGGAATGGATGTTTGGTTAATGAATGTTTGCGGGCGTACAGAATATATTCGAGTTCATCATTTCTCATAATGAGAATTTTGTTTTGAATATCTATGACTGCAAATTGTTGTACAAAGCCTGCCCATTCCTGAAATTCACTTGCAAGATGAAAAGAGAATTTTTCTATCTCTAGTACAAGCTGGTCATTAATATTCAGCGAAAAGATTAGAAGTTTTGCAGGATGTCTCGAGAACAGGATTTCAAAATGAGCCTCTATGGTTTTTCCATTAATTGAGTACGAATCTTGTGAATAGCTTCCCCCCCAAATTACGTGATTCACATAACCATTCAGAGGACTGATGTAGTACGGGTAGTTTGGAATTTTAGATTGTTTAATTAGGTCCGAAGGAACCCATCCTGACGAGACAACGACATCCCAACTGGATATACGGCACCCATGCTTAATAAAACAATCGGTGTTCTCAAAGTGGTGTTTCGTCATAGGTCAGTCTTCATCTTTATCTCTGGGTTCGTCTTCGTCACGGCTATCTGTGCTTTCCTTTTTTTGGTTGCGCTCTCCCAGTCGAGTTTCACTTAATTTCTTCCGGGCCCGTCGCAAAGATTATCAACGGGTGCATTTACCCCGTGAAAAATCTCATTTTCATGCTTCGTTAACTTTTTGAATTCCAAAGAGGAGAGCATAGGCCAAAACCCAACAATTGATTGTGCTGTGGTCAACTTTAAAGCCGCGATCAAGGAACATTTCTTCCAGATCCCGATAGCTCAACGGGTAACGCAGATACCAGGATACCGCTTGTATGATCAGCCATGCCTCAAATTGTCTGCCTTTGAAATCATCTTTCGATTTCCGTTTTAGTTTTTCGGCAATGGCATTGAGAATCATACGGTGCTCCTTCAACAAATCGAAGCATCTTCTCGCTGTTAAAATCTCAAGGCTGGGTTAACGACAAAAGTTTACGACACGCCCTGATAAGGCAGTTATTTTCAGACACGGTCGCGCCTCAAAGAAGCCAGCCAAACAGAATGATGCTGCTCACCAGCGAGAAGCCTGCGACAAAGGCCATGAATTTCATCGGATCGAACAGTGTCATGATCTGCCTCCCTCACACAATCGCCAACGCTCCTTTTGCTACCCATCATTCTGGCTGCAAAATCTGAACATCCCTTCCTATGGGAACGGGTAAGGCCACCGGCAGGAAAAATTCCGCAAATTATGGTTTCCAAAGAATGAACAGACCGCCCTTTGCCCCCTTCAGCAGGCACGCAAGGTGCCAGCATCCCCAAGCTTGGGCAAATTGGTCCATTCTGCCAGCTAAACCGAATGTTTGTCTTGCCATCATCGCTGAGACACCCTAAACCGGCTGTAACACCGTGATCTCAATTGGAGTTGCACCTATGAATATTAGCGAAATCCCTGCTGGCAAAGACGCCCCGGAAGATATCTTCGTTGTCATCGAAGTGCCAAAAGGCTCTTCGGTCAAATATGAAGTAGACAAAGCATCCGGCGCGGTCTTCGTTGATCGTTTCCTCTTCACCCCAATGGCCTATCCTTGCGATTACGGCTTCATTCCGAACACGCTGGCTGACGATGGCGACCCGATCGACGTATTGGTTGTTGGCGACGCACAACTGACCCCGGGCGTTGTTATGCGCGCGCGTCCAATCGGCGTTCTGATCATGGAAGATGATGGCGGCAAGGACGAGAAAGTCGTCGCTGTGCCACATAGCAAGCTGACCAGCCACTATGATCACATCAAGACCTATGAAGACCTGCCGAAAAACCTCGTTGAGCAGATCAAGCATTTCTTCGAGCATTACAAAGATCTTGAGCCAGGCAAATGGGTCAAGATCGAAGACTGGGCAGGTCCGGAAAAAGCCAAGGAAATGATCCAGATTTCCATCGACAACATGAAGAAATAAGTCTTCCCGTCGTTCCAAATCAAGAAAGCGCGGCAACCCTTCGGTTCCGCGCTTTTCTTATGGCCGGATTTTCAAAGAGGCGGGCTGTCGTCCTCTCCTCTTCGAACAGATCAATAGATCCCGGGTCAGAGCAGGCTGCGAATGAAGAAGATCCCCATCAGAAGAATGACCGGCGAAAGGTCCAGCCCGCCCATCGCGGGAATGATAGACCGGATGCGCCCAAGCAGAGGCTCCGTCAACCGCCAACAAACCTCGTAGATAGAGGAGACAATCTGATTGCGCGGATTGACGATGTTGAAGGCGAACAGCCATGAGAAAACCGCCGACGCGATTACAACATAGGTGTAGATCGCCAGAACCTGATCAATCAAACGAATTAAATCTGTCATAGTCATCCTCGTGTTCGGAAAAAGAGACCTCGGTCCTTGCGACTTCCCAAAATATTTATGCACCCGCCACGGGGGCTGATCACCCCGAATATCTGTTGAGACATGTAGCGATCTATAGGCCCTCCTGCAAGGGCCATAGAGAGACGAAACGTCCGTCGTGCCTCATGCTTTCTTATGCCAAAACTGTGTTAAGTTTTGGAAAAAGCGGGCCTTTAAAATACAAAAAGCCCCGACACATACGCAAACACAGGTGCATCGGGGCTTGATGAGATGAGGTGCTGGCTACGCGAACACCAAATGCCAGCTTGCTTTCTACTGAGCAAGCAGCGTGCCAAACTCGACAAAAAATCCAAAAGACACATTTAGTAGCAAGATACCAAAAAACACCACAGGATCTAGATCGCCTTATAATCCGGTCAAGGCTTTGGTAACGACCCGCCTGCAATATGCAAAGCCTCCATTGCAAATTGCATGACACAGCCGCTCCACTAGCGAGCAGGGCCGGCCCCGATCCAGACATCAAGAAAGCGGTTCAACCAGCGCTCGACATAGGGGTCATAAGCGCTACGCTCTCTGAAATGATCTCCACGCTTGCGCGCGCCCTCCACTGTGAGGTGATCGGCAGCAACCGTCGTCCACTGATGCATCATCTGCAAAGTGACTTCAGGATGAAACTGGATGGCATAGGCGTTTTTGCCATACCGCATGGCCTGATTGCTGAAATAGGAGCTGCTGGCCAGTCGCTCTGCGCCGGAGGGCAGCGAAAAGCCCTCCTTGTGCCACTGATAAACCTTCTGCGGCCAATCAAACAACGCCTTCCCTTCATCAGTCGGCGCAATCTCGTAATAGCCGCGTTCAACGAGCCCGCAAGGGTGCAGCTCAACTTGCCCACCCAGCTGCCGACACATCATTTGTGCGCCAAGACAGATGCCCAGAAACGGCGTCTCGTCACGCAAGGGCACAGAAATCCAGTCAATCTCCTTGGCAACATAATCCTCTTCATCATTTGCGCTCATCGGGCCACCGAAGATCACGGCACCGGCGTGCTCGCTCATGCTCTGAGGCAGAGGATCCCCAAAGCGTGGGCGCCGTATATCCAGCGTGTATCCTCTTTGCTCCAGAAGATATCCGACCCGACCGGGGGTTGAAGCTTCCTGATGAAGAATGATCAGTATCTTTTGCAAATCAGCGCTCATTCGGCTTCTTTTTCAATCTGGGCCTGCACATGCTGCCGCATCCGGATGCGATCCCTGCGAGAAACGCCCAACAACTCGGAAACACGCCAGACCAGATTGTCCTCGAATTCATGAATTTGCCCATCGGCGAAAACGAGTTGCCACATCATTTCGATGATCTTGATACGCCCGTCCTCATCCAGCTCCCGCTTGAGCACAGAGGTAAATTTATACAGATCAACCGATTCCTCATCGCATTTGCTCGCGAAATCAATCAGTTCAGCCGTTTCCGAATCAGAGAGCGAATAGTGCTCTTTCAATACCTTGCGGATTTCTTCGGTTTCGTTGTCATCGATCACGCCGTCAATCGACATCAGATGCACGAGCAGTGCGGCAGTTGCCACGCGCAGATCACTATCGGAGAAAACCTGACTGTCTTCCGATGCGCCGGCGAGATCGCGAAACACCTGCATTAAGCTATCAAACATATTCAATTCCAATTTTTGAGTTCATACTACATATAATCACGCAAATATTTCAGTCAATTATATGGACGACTTAAGATAGTTCAAAGAATGATCCATATTTTCGACAGTGCCGGGCGCTTTCCCTTTTTAAACAAAGAGCATATCCTGCGCGAAGATCGCAAGAATCGCACGAGATTTATTTCGAATGTGCCATTGATTGCTGGCTGGTTTCTGGAAAACCGAGCTTTTAGACGATCACAGATTGGGGAGGATACTATGCATAGTCGTAAATTGGGCAAAGATGGCTTTACCGTCAGCGAAGTGGGCCTTGGCTGTTGGCAGCTTGGCGCAGACTGGGGTGCCGCACTGGCAGAAAAAACAGGCCTTTCCATTCTGGAGACCGCTCTGGAAAAGGGCGTAACCTTTTTTGACACCGCCAATGTCTATGGCGAGGGCAAGAGCGAAAGCCTGATCGGCAAATTCCTTGCAAGCAAAGACCGCTCAAACATCCGTGTGGCCACAAAGTTTGGTCGCGGCGATGTCTATCCGGATGGCTATAGCGAGCAATCCCTACGGGCGGGCATTGATGCATCACGCGAGCGCCTTGGCATGGATTGCCTCGACCTGGTGCAGCTTCACTGCATTCCTACTGAAGTAATGCGGGAAGGAGCCATTTTCGATTGGCTGCGCGCTCTGCAGTCCGAAGGCGTGATCAAGCATTTCGGAGCCAGTGTGGAAACGGTCGAAGAAGGGCTGATGTGCATTGAGCAGGAAGGTCTTCTGAGCCTGCAGGTGATTTACAACGTCTTCCGCCAAAAACTCACCGAAGAGCTTCTGCCTCAGGCAAAGGCCAAGGGCGTGGGCATCATCGTCCGTCTGCCACTGGCCAGTGGCATGCTATCTGGCAAATTCTCTGCTGACACGAAATTTGCCGAGAATGACCACCGCAATTTCAACCGCGATGGCCAGTGCTTCAACGTAGGCGAAACCTTCGCTGGCCTGCCATATGAAAAAGGCCTGGAGCTGGTGGAAGAGCTTAAGGGCATGCTGCCCGAAGGCATGAGCATGGCTGACATGGCCCAGCGCTGGATTCTGGACCATGATGCTGTCTCAACCATCATTCCCGGAGCCAGCCGCCCGGACCAGATCGGACGCAACGCCGTCATTTCAGATCTGGCACCCTTGCCACAGCAACTGCATGACGACCTCATCGCCTTCTACAAGGAAAAAGTCGCCCAGCATGTGCGCGGTGCCTACTGATCTTTAAATCATTTGGAGCCAACTCCTTGGCTTTAAAAACCGCGACAAACAAAACCCCGCCATTTGGCGGGGTTTTCCTTTTGATATCAAGGCGCGCAACACAGACGCCACAAGCACGCACCCAACTTTACATGAAGTCACGCTTGACTGTTTTGCTGAAATTCTTGGAAAAGATCTCCTTTCCCCCTTCATAGCCCTTAACCGAAGCAGACAAAATCCATTCGGTTTTTGTGCAGGTCAGCTCCGTGCGCGTACGCGTGCGTACATTCCAGCCATCTTCCCGCTCATAGCGCGTAGTGCCTTCACAGACACCTTTCATGGATTGCGGATCATCAGCACTGATAGACCAACATTCGGTGCGCGTTTCCTGACTGCGTAGCTTGGTATCAGGATGCTCTTCAAAGCCGGTGTCTTCCTGAATGTGATAGTGGGTCATACCCGTCATCAAGTCCCGCTCGACGAAGCGCCGCGTGCTGCCTGCTTCAAGAACAATATATTTGGGCAGCGGATCGGGATTTTCCGGCTGAGGCATATCAATGCGTTCATGTGCCCCCAGAAGCGGCATGGCAAGGCGAATCGAAGCTGTATCAATCGTGACCCCCGGCGCATCCGGCGACGGCAGGATGAGCGGCCAGCTGGCCGTTGCCAGAGACAGGCGCATGCGATGACCCGGCTTCAAGCGATAACCGCAGGCATCCAGACGCATGGTCACGGAAACCTTCTCGTCCTTGGGCATGGCTTTCGGCTCGGCATAGCCATCGCGATGAGCAAGGTTGAGAACACCGTAAGCCACCCGCGTGGCTGTTCCATCAGGATGCACATCCACAATGCGCGCCACTATATTCTCCCACTCGGCCGAGCAGGAAAGATCCAGCGACAATTCCGGCATGCCCAGATAAACAGCCTCGTCCTGAAGCGGCGCGGTTTCAAAAACCAGAGCACCGGTATCATCAACCCGCTGATCGCCCGCCATTTCAGCATCCGGCTTCAAGGTGAACCATTCACCGGAATTGACGCCACTGTCGAGCGGCGAGCGCAGGTATATGTCACCAACGCCGGCTCCGCCCTCTCCTTCTGTCAGGCTCTTGTCACCTGCGATCGAGAAGACCGCAACCTCTGGTTTGGACCATGTATCCTTGGCCACCCAGAAGCCCGGATCTTCATCCCGCCATACCTTCGGTCGGGGACCATTCAGAATATAGGCACGAGCCTGAGGAATCGATTCGGCTCCGTTCTGTTCATCACGCAGCCAGCGGTTCCACCATGCAATCGCCTCACCGTGGAAGTCAGCCCGTGGCTTGGGCCATGCGAAATGCGGATATTTATGAATCCACGGACCAATCAGCGCCTTGGCCTTTTCCCCGACGCCCTCAACCGCCTTGAGCGGTGTGTTGCGATAGCCATCGGCCCAACCGGCAATCACCAGCGCAGGCGTGTCAAAGCCTTCGAAATCTTCACAAATGGAACCATGTTCCCAATAGGCATCGCGCCGTTGATGCTCGATCCATTCTTCAAGGAAGAAGGGTTCCCCTTCCAGACGCTCCAGCCACATCTCTTTCCACTTTTCGCCGACCAGCGCCTTGTCCGGTGTGCGCGACTGGTAATTGAGCATGGTCGAAGCCCAGGACAAGTTGGCATAGAGATGACAGCCATTCTTGTAGTGAATGTCATCATTATAGCGATCCACCGTCGAGGCGATGGAAATCACGGCCTTCAGCGCCTCGGGCTTGAGAGCAGCCGTCTGCAGACAGTTGAAGCCACCCCAGGAAATACCCATCATGCCCACCTTGCCATTGGACCAGGGCTGGCTGGCAATCCATTCGATCACCTCACAGGCATCGGACAATTCACGCGGGGTATATTCCCCATCGATCACACCCTCGGATTCGCCCGAGCCGCGAATATCAACGCGCACTCCGGCGATGCCAGCTTCGGCAAAGACTGGATACGTGCTCTCGTCACGCGGCGAGGTTCCATCCCGCTTGCGATAAGGCAGGAACTCGAGAACGGCTGGCACAGGGTCCTTCTCAGCCCCTTCCGGCATCCAGATGCGCGTGGCAAGACGAGTACCATCCTTCAGCGTGATCCAAACGTCCTCAGAGACGGAAAAGCTTCGTTTTTCCATAATATTGCTTTCTATTCTATGTATATTTTGTACGAAGCCAAGGTGGGCTTCATACCATCAGTTGCCAGCAGATTCGATTTTGCGCGTGGCAAGAACCTCTTCCAGCCAGCCTAGATGCATTTCCGGTACCGACTTGAGCAGCAGATCGGTATAGTCATCAAATGGCGGGCTCAGAACTTCCGATTTGGGTCCGAAACGAACCAATTCGCCTTGATACATCACCGCGACGCTATCGGCGATGGCGCGCACGATGGCGATATCGTGGGTGATGAAAATATAGGAAAGCCCTTTTTTCTTCTGCAAATCGAGCAGCAGATGCAGAATCCCGTCCGCTACCAATGGATCGAGAGCTGAGGTCGGTTCATCGCAAATGATGATTTCCGGTTTGGCCGCAAGAGCCCGGGCAATTGCCACCCGCTGCTTTTGGCCACCGGATAGCTCGGCCGGATAGCGGTCAATATAACCCTCACCCATCTCGATCTGATCGAGCAATTCCTGAACACGCCTGTCACGTTCAGCGCCCCTGACCCCCTCATAGAAAGTGAGAGGACGCCCGATGATTTGCCCCACAGTCTGACGGGGGTTCATGGCCGTATCGGCCATCTGGTAGATCAATTGCAGGCGACGCAGTTGCTCGCGCGAGCGTTGCTTGAGTGCGGCAGGCAGTGGCTCGCCTTCAATGCGCACCTCTCCCGCCATGGGTGGAAGCAGACCTGTAGCCACGCGGGCCAGCGTGGATTTACCAGAGCCGGATTCCCCAACGATCGCCAGTGTCTGGCCTTTCGGCACATGCAACGACACATCATTGAGCACCTTGACGCCGCCGATATAGGCTGCGTGAATACCGCTCATCTCGAAATATTTTCGCTTCTGATCAGCCGCTTCCTGATGCTTGATGCTGCGCACATTGACAAGCGCCCGGGTATAGTCTTCCTCGGGCTGTTCGATGATCTGCTCGGTCGGACCATATTCCACCATGGCACCATCACGCAGCACCATGATGTCATCGGACACCTGCGCTACAACAGCCAGATCGTGGGTGATGTAGAGCGCTGCAGTTTCTGTCTTCTCGATGGCCAGCTTGATCGCCGCCAGCACGTCAATCTGCGTGGTCACGTCAAGAGCCGTGGTTGGCTCATCAAACACGATGAGATCAGGCCGGGAACAGAGCGCCATGGCCGTCATGGCCCTTTGCAACTGGCCACCGGACACCTGATGCGGATAGCGTTTGCCGAAGCTTTCCGGCTCAGGCAGCCCCAGAATATCAAACAGATAGGCGGCTCTTTCACGCGCCTCTGCTTTTGTCATCAGCTTGTGCCGAAGGCTGGCTTCAATCACCTGATCCCCGATCCGGTGAGCCGGATTGAAGGAGGCTGCCGCCGACTGCGAGACATAGCAGACCTTGGCTCCACGAATCGCGCGAATTTCCTTGCGATTCATGGCCAGCAGATCTTCTCCATCCAGCAAGGCCTGACCGCCGGTGATCTCAACCCCGCCACGCCCATAGGCAAGCGCGGAAAGGCCGATGGTGGATTTGCCTGCACCGGATTCCCCAATCAGCCCCAGCACTTTGCCCCTTTCGAGGGTGAAATTGATCCCCTCAACAATGGTGATGCGGACAGGATCTTCCCCCGGCGGATAACTGGTCGCCTCGATTTTGAGGTCTTTGACTTCAAGAAGCTCAGGCATCGCCGCGCCCTCCTTTCAGGCTGGAAGTTCGTCTGAGCAGCCAGTCAACGACCAGATTGACGCAAATGGTCAGAATGGCGATGGCCGCACCGGGCACCAAGGCAGCGGAAATGCCGAAAATGATGCCATCCTTGTTATCCTTGACCATGCCGCCCCAGTCTGCTGTGGGTGGCTGGATGCCAAGCCCAAGGAAGGACAGGGTGGAAACAAACAGGATGGCAAAGGCAAAGCGCAAACCGAATTCGGCCAGCAGCGGCGACAGCGTGTTTGGCAGAATTTCCCGCAGGATCACCCAAGCCGTTCCCTCGCCGCGCAGGCGCGCCGCTTCGACAAAATCCATGACCGCAACATCCTGCGCCACGGCCCGTCCCAAACGGAACACGCGGGTACTATCCAGAACCGCCATGACGATGATGAGTGTCGGCATATTCTGGGGCAGAGTTGCCAGAACCACGAGCGCAAAAATCAGCGTGGGAATGGACATCATCAGGTCATTGAAGCGCGACAGGCCAAGATCGATCCAGCCTCTGTTGGTCGCCGCAATAAAGCTCATCACGATGCCCAGCGTAAAGGACAACAGCGTCGCACAGAAAGCCACAAACAAAGTCGTCCGCGCGCCGAAAATCATGCGCGAGAGAATATCCCGGCCCAGATTGTCCAACCCAAAGAAAAATTGATCTGACGCCGGTGCCCAGACGTCACCGACAACTTCCGTTTCGCCATAAGGGGCGATCCAAGGTGCAAAAAAGGCGCAGATAAGGGCAACGATAATGCCCGTCATGCCAATCCACACCGAAATAGGTATTTCTTTCAGTCTCATCGTGGGTGCCTCAAACGTGGATTGGCGATAATGGCGAGAATATCGGCGGTCATGTTGAGCGCGATATAGATGGTCGCAAAGATCAAGCCGCAGGCCTGCACCACCGGCAGGTCACGCACGGTCACCGCGTCCACCATATATTGGCCCATGCCCGGATAGACGAAGACCACTTCGACCACGACGACACCAACGATCAGATAAGCCAGATTGAGCGCCACCACATTGATGATCGGCGCCAGCGCATTGGGCGCAGCATGCTTGATGATGATCCGGAGACCATCGAGCCCCTTGAGCTCGGCCGTTTCCATATAGGCGGACGACATGACCTGAATGATCGCGGCCCGCGTCATGCGCATCATATGGGCCAGCACCACAAGCACCAGCGTGGCAACAGGCAGCGCAATGGACTCAAGCCGCGTGAGAAAATCCATGCCGTCATAAACGGTCGACGGGAATATCGCCGTGGGGAAGGTCACCACGAACACCATGATCAACAAATAGCCGACGAAAAATTCGGGCAGCGACACGGCGGCGAGAGACAAGATATTGATGATTTTGTCGGGGATTCGATTGCGATAGCGCACCGCCAGCAATCCCAACCCAACCGAAAGGGGAACAGCCACCAATGCAGCAAAGAAAGCAAGAAACAGAGAGTTTCCAAGGCGCTTGCCAATCTGCTCGCTCACAGATTGGCCGCTGGCCCAGGAATTGCCGAAATCGCCACTCACCGCGTCTCCCAACCAGGTGACATAGCGGGTAAGCAGAGGCTGATCGAGCCCCAGCTCGGAGCGAATGTTGGCAACCGCCTCGGGGGTCGCCGATTGTCCCAGATAGGTGGTAGCAAAGTCACCCGGTAGCGCTTCGACGCCAATAAAAATCATGACTGTTACAGCCCATAGCAACACAAAGGACAGCAACAGGCGACGCAGAATATTCGCGGCCAAAGGAAACTGCCGCGAAAACGCGACAAATGGCCGGAAAAGTGATTGAGGGGTCATAGGAGACCTTCTTTTGTTTTCAGCAAGAGAAGGACCGTGGCGTTCCACGGCCCCAATTTTCAATCCGGCAATCCGGGATCAGGCATCAAGCCAGACACGGCTTGCAATCTGGCCGTTGGAGAGATCATTGCCGATATCATGCACGAAGCCCTTCATGGACTTGGCCGATGCATTCAGGAAGTCATTGAAGACAGGGATAATACTGCCGCCTTCATCGCGCACCATGACAGCCATCTGACGATAGATAGCCTTGCGCTTGTCATTATCTAGCTCGGCGCGGGCTTCCAGAAGCAGTTT
Organism: uncultured Cohaesibacter sp.; assembly: GCF_963678225.1. NCBI lineage: Bacteria > Pseudomonadati > Pseudomonadota > Alphaproteobacteria > Hyphomicrobiales > Cohaesibacteraceae > Cohaesibacter > uncultured Cohaesibacter sp. The sequence continues at coordinate 954,488 of NZ_OY782764.1, forward strand.
GTCGAAATCATCCCGTTTGAAGCGGGAATCATTCCAGTCTGCGCTGGAGAGGTAAGAAGTGGCATAACGCAGATCCTGCGTCGGACGACCACCCCAATAGGTAGCACTGAACGGCTTCACATTCCAAACGTTGGACCAGTAGCCATCGGCCGGCTCACGCTTGACTTCGATATTGATGCCAGCTTTCTTGGCATGTTCCTGATAGAGCACGGCAGCGTCCACAGCGCCCGGGAAGGCGGCATCGGACGTGCGCAGAAGCACGGGACCATCATGGCCGGATTTCTTGTAGTGGAAGGCAGCCTTTTCAGGATCATACATGCGTTGTTCAATATCGTCCGGTGCCAACTGATAGGTGCTGTTGACCGGATAGTCATTGCCCAGAGAGCCATAGCCACCGACGATGCGGTCCAGAATTTCCTGCCGGTCAATGGCATATTTCATGGCAAGGCGCAGGTCGTTATTATCAAATGGAGCCGTGTCACAGAACATCTGGAAGCTGTAATAGCCTTTGGCATGCGTCTGCAGAATATCCACATGCGGCGCACGCTCGAGAAGCTTGATGGTCTTTGGTTCAACAAAGTTGATGAAATGCACCTGACGGGACGACAGCGCTGCGATACGCGCGGTGTTGTCGTTCATCACGATCACTTCGACACTATCCACATGGCCGCGGTCGTCGCGCCAGTCATTCTTGTTTTTCTCGAAGGTTGCACGAATGCCCGGCTCATAGCTCTTAAGCGTAAAAGCGCCCGTACCAATCGCCGCATTCGGATCATCATAGCCACCGTTGGGCTGAACCATCAGGTGATAATCCGTCAGCAGCAATGGCAGGTCAGCATTGCCTTCGGCAAGGGTGATCACCAAATCGCCACCCTTGTCTTCAACCGTCTTGATTGAACGCAGCAAGCCCAGCGCACCGGATTTGGACTTCTCGTCGGTATGGCGCTTGAGCGTCGCAACGAGGTCGGCAATGGTCATTTTGGAGCCATCATGGAAGGCAACATCCTTGCGAATCTTGAAAGTCCAGACCGACGCATCGGCCGATGATTCCCAGGATTCGGCCAAACCGGGCAAAGGCGCCCCAGTCTCCGGGTCGGACTCCACAATCTTATCCCCCCAAAGATGGTTGCACAGGAAGGAAACCGTGCCTGCAGCGGCGGCAGGGTCAAGCACGTCAGTTGCCGCGCCCCCCTTGATGCCCAGCTTGAGATTGCCCCCTTTTTTCGGCGTTTCGGCAGCCATTGCTGAATTGGGAACAATCAGACCCGAAGCCGTCATGGCGAACCCTGCAGCAGCTGTCGCTCCCAGAAACTGGCGGCGAGACAGGCCATTAGGCAGGATTGGGTCAATGGAAGGTCTTTTTGTCATAATCATTCACTCTTTTTGCTAACGACGAAACATAATCTTGATCACACCAACATCCACGCAAAGGCTGCACGGGGGGTGATAGTAGAAAGCGAAAACGCTTTGGATGCGTATGGCAAGAAGGGCTCCGAATATTGGGCCAGCCGGATACGCACAATCTGTTTGCCAGTAACCTAAAAGTCCGAAAAGCAAGAAACAACTTCGCACTTTTAAGCTTTTTTATGCTACTTTACGCACTATTCGATCAAAAACGACAGACTTGGACAGTTTCATACGTGGAAACCAGTAACTTCATTGAAAATCTTCGCTATGCCTGCAGCCAGAAAAAATCCGTTTCGCAAATTTGCCGCGATATCGGCCTCAATCGGCAGCAATTCAATCGATATATCAACGGTGCGTCCCGTCCGTCTGCCTACAACCTGACCAGAATAGCACGGTATTTCTCGCTGCACCCGTCCGACTTTCATACCGTGCCATCGGTCTTTGCCAGCCGTTTTGAAAAGGCACAGAGAGGCACGATCGGCAAGGATCGCATCAATGAGGGCTTTCCGGGCGACATCCGGGCTCTGAGACATCATCTGGGCTTTTATCAAAGCTATCATGTGTCTCTCTCCTGGCCCGGTAATGTGGTTTGCTCCTGCAGTCATCTGGAAGAACGCGATGGACTGGTGATCTCGAAATCAATCGAGCGCATCCGCAATGTCGAACTGGAAATCAAGCAGTTCACCAAATATAACGGCAAGGCCTCCTATTTGCGTGACCGCATCTTCGTGGTCGAAACCGCGTCCATGGGTGAACCGATCATCACCCAAACGATCCTTCTGCCCTTTCAGGAGCATCAGCAGCTCTATCTCAAGGGCCTGTGCACCGGCATTTCATGGCGCAACCAGAATATGCCCTATGCGACGCGCATGATCTGGCGCTATCTGGGCACGAACCCGGATAAACGCGCCATGCTGGAGCGATGCGGAATTCTGTCACCCCGCTCACGCCTGTTATCACCAACGGTTAAGAAATTTCTCCTCTCTGGCGATATGGAGCGGGCCATGCTGCAGCTGGCATGAAAAAGGCCCTGAACAATCCTGTCCAGAGCCCTATATAGCGTGCAATGAAAGAGCGAGGCGACCGGCGCCTCGCGACATGCTTTCTAAGCTTGCAGACTTTTCATATCGATGACGAAACGATAGTGAACATCAGAGCGTTCAAGACGTTCGTAAGCAGTGTTGATGTCCTGAATATTGATCATCTCGACTTCCGGATGGATACCGAAACGGGCACAGAAATCCAGGCATTCCTGCGTTTCCTTGATGCCACCGATAATCGAACCGGCCACCCGACGGCGCCCACGGATCATGAAGGGCGTTGTCAGCTCTTCCAGAGGACCAATCTGGCCAACCAGGCAGAGCGTGCCGTCGATATCGAGCAGGGGCAGATAGGGGTTGATGTCATGCTTGACCGGAACCGTATCGATGATCAGATCAAAGCCATTGGCATAGGCAGCCATCTGGTCTGCATCCTTGGAGACAAGGAAATTATGCGCCCCGAGGGCTTCGGCATCTTTCTGCTTGTCAGGAGAGCGGGAGATTACGGTGACAATGGCGCCCATCGCATGAGCCAGCTTGATGGCCATGTGACCAAGACCACCCATACCGACAACACCAACGCGCGAGCCCGGCCCGACATTCCATTCACGCAAGGGAGAATAAGTGGTGATACCGGCGCAGAGCAGCGGCGCAGCCTTGCTGATGTCGAGCCCATCAGGCACGGTCAGCACAAATTCTTCGCGAGCGATGAGATTATTAGAATAGCCGCCTTGTGTAAGGTCACCTGTCTGACGGTCCGGCGCGTTATAGGTGCCGGTCCAACCCTCGCGACAATATTGCTCGTGATCCTTCTTGCACTGATCGCATTCCTGACAGCTATCCACCATGCAGCCGACCGCAACAATATCGCCAACCTTATGCTTGGAAACGCCCGAACCGACTTCCGTGACACGCCCGATAATTTCATGGCCGGGAACGCATGGGTAAACGGTTTTGGCCCAATCGTCTTTCACATAATGCAAATCCGAGTGGCACACACCGCAGTAAAGAATATCCATGGCGACGTCATTGTCTCTGAGGTCCCGTCGCTCGAACGAAAATGGCTCCAATGGGCTTCCGACAGAGTGAGCCGCATAACCGAATGATTTCATTTAACTATCCTTGAAATTTTTAATCCAGAAGAGTCGATTTGAAGTCCCATCAATGGGGGAAGGTCGCGGTTCGCCTCCAGCAACGAAAAACGCAGGCAACAAACAGGCAGAAGTCATGGGACCGGAACCGATAAAGACGATGATGTTTCCTTGGCACTATAGGCAATCATTGCAATTACCCAAGCCGCGGCAACCATTATGAACGTAGCATGCAATCGCGACAGGATCTTGAACCCCAGTCCGCAATCGGAACACTCCGCCGTGAGTTAACCGCTTTTCACGCTCTATTGCAATAAACGAAAAATACTCATGCCATGACCTATTGTTTGTCGGCACCACAGACGCAAAACAAATCTGCCGCCAGAAATTCCGGCGGCAGACACGTTTCCATGGCAATCAACAAGCCCTCTTTACGAGCGCACTTCCTGTCGCTGGAAGCTGACATAGGCCAGTGTAAACATGAAGAGCATGCCGGCAATCAGGCCTGCGATCTGTGGCCAGATAATCTTGATGCTCTGCATGGTCGGCAGGGGCGAGCCAATAAGAGCACCCTGCAATTGCGACATGAAGATCGGCCCCACCGAGCGTGAGGTCGGATCAAGCAGCATGGTGGCCGTTTCCCCATAGAGGATGGCTGGCGAAATGCGGGCCAGAGCCTGCTGGGTGTGGAACTGGGCCAGCATTGTCATCGGATCATAGGGATTGATCGGCGAAATGACGCTTGCGAGCAACGGCGTGATCATCTGCCAGAAGATCGTGAAGATCAGCCACACAGACAAGGCAGCCAATGCGGATGTCGCCGGAGAGCGCGTAAGCGTCGAGAAGGCCAAGGCTAAAGCCAGCCACACCCCTGTATAAAACAGGGTTGCGGCCAGATAGACCAGTCCTCGCGCCACATCCGCGCCGGAAGGAGGCAAACCGAGGAACAGAATGCCCAGCCCGACCATCAACAGCCACAAGGTGACAAGCGCGATGGCCAGAACCATCAGCCCACCCAGAAACTTGCCGAACAGCACCGCATCGCGATAGATCGGCTGCGCCAGAATGCGGCTCATGGTGCGGCGGCTGAACTCGCCATTGACCGCATCAAACCCCAAGGCGATCGCCAGTAGCGGCAACAAAAAGCCCATGAAGGATGAGAAAGACGGCAACGGCGCCTTGGCCACAGTAAACAGTTTGAGGAACAGGAACGCGTCCTGCGCCGTGGTTGTCTTGATCTGACCGATAGCCGCATAGACGGCACCAATAGCGGTCAGCAGTACCAGCATCATAATCAGATGCATGCGGGCACTGGTCATGTGATCGGCGGCCTCTTTGAGCGCAATCGAGGCAACGCCTGTAAGAGGAGATCCTTTCCTTTTCATTGCTGCATCTCCTTTTGCTCGATATCGAGGAAGAAGCGATTATAGGCTTCACTCAAGCTTGCCCGATGCGCCTGCAAAGACAAAAGGTCGCCCCCATGTTCGGTGATCATCCGGGCCAGCTCCGGCCTGACATCATGCGTCGCAGACACCATCCAGTGTTCCTTGTCACGATGATCGACAGCCCCGACAGCAGGGATGATATCGACACAGGCACTCAGGTCGATCTTCCGGGCGGCCACATCGATCTGGAAGGACCCGCCTGCAACATCATTAGTGAATTTCTCCACCGACCCCATGAAGCCGATCTTCCCCTTGTTGAACAAGGCGACGCGCGTGCAGATGGATTGCACCACATCGAGCATGTGCGAAGAGATGAGCAGGGTCATCCCATCCGCAGCAAAGGCACGGATCAGATCGAGCAATTCATCGGTCGAGCGCGGATCAAGCCCGGACGTGGGCTCATCCAAAACCGCCAGACGGATTTGCCGCATCGCCAGCTCGGCAAGGCCCAGACGCTGGCGCATACCACGCGAATAGGTGCCGACCCGCTTGTTGGCGACATGATCCAGATGCACCTGCTGTAACGCAGTCATGATGCGATCATCTATCTCACTGGCATCAATGCCGCCGAGCCGGGCGGTATAACGCAGATTTTCCAACCCGGTCATGCCATCATAAAAGCCCACAGAATCGGGCAGATAGCCAACTTGCGTCTTCACCGCCAGCGGATCGCGCAAGGGGTCAAGATCCAGCACCCGCACAGAGCCGGCGCTGGGTTCGGTCAGCCCGATCAGCATCAGAATGGTCGTCGTCTTGCCCGCCCCGTTGGGGCCGAGCAAACCGACAATTTCGCCCTCATCCACCGCAAGGTTGACTCCGTCAACGACAGTGGATGCGCCGTAGCGCTTGGTAAGGCCTACGGCTTCAACAACCGGTCTACTCATCTGCGGCCATACCGGAAGATAGCGCCAAGCAGAACGATCACGGCAATGGCGATGATACCGACCCCGATGATGCCCCACATGGTGGAGGTTTCAACGGTCACACGATAATCGACCTCTTTGGACACCCCGTCAGCCTTGGCGCGGATGTGAACCATATAGTCACCGGCGATGGCCTTATTGGATGGCTCGATCTTGACATTCACATTCTGGGTCTTGCCTTCATCCAGCTTGGCCATTTCCTTGGGATCAAAAGACACTTTCCAGCCGCTTGGCGAGGTTGCGCTCAAAGTAACCTTGTTGGCAGCTGCCGTTCCGTTATTGACCAGCACAAACGGGAAGGTCGTTTCCGAGCCAGCGGTGGCCTGTCCGCTCAACCGGTCGTTTGGACCGCTTAGCAGCAGTTTGGGAGAACCGCTGACCTTGAGGCTGACCTTGGCCTTGGCTGCAGGATCATCCGGCCCGGCAACGGCGGCTACCTCGATCGGATAATCGCCTTCGGCCACGTCATGATTGAGCTTGATGGTCATGGTGACCGATTCAGTCGCACCTGCTTTCACCGGAATACCGGTAATTTCTTCGTTGCCATAGCCTTTCTTGAAGGTCGTCATGAAACCTGCAGGCGCATCGGCGGACAGGTTGAACAGGGTGTCGTGGTTGGAGCCGTTGGTCAGCTTCATCTTATATTGGAAACTGGTATTGACCGTGCCATGCAGCGCGGGCAATTCGGGCACTAGTGTTGTATCCCCAAGCGGAATGTCCGCAATGGCAACGCTCAAAGGCAGCTTGAACTGATCGCCATTGGCGATGGCATCCACCTCGAACTTGTAGGTCTTCTTCTCGGCATCCTTGGCCGGATCAACCTTGAGCGTCAGATTATCAATTTCATTGGGAAGAGGCATCGCAGAGGTAACATCCGTCCCCCCTGCCTTAATGGAATAAGTCCAACCCTCCGGCAGGCCCTTAACAGCCAGTTTGGTGCGCACAGGGTTGTCTAGTGCATTGAGAAGGGATAGCGGAATGGATACCTTTTTGCCCGCAGATACCGCCACGTCAGGGTGATCGGCAGTAAGCCAGAAGCCATGAATGGCCGGACCATTGGCCGGTTGGGTGAAGGCTTCGGCCAGGGCATGGGAAGAGAGAAGCGGAGTCATGGCCATAGCGGCCCCGAGCAGCGCGAAACTTGCGCTTTTTGCCAGAGATTTCATCGGAAATCTTCCTTGTAAAAGTCTGTAAAGGTAAGGATGAAAATCCGCTCAGCCGGGCATCAATGCCCTGTCTTGCGCATGTGCGATGTCGAGCCCCTCACAAGGGAACAATGCGCCAAGACAAATAACCAAGCGAATGATTGTTCAGGCTTTTACAAGAGTGGGAGGGCCTCGACCGAAAGGTTTGACATTGGACGGACTGCCATCAATGGACAGCTCCAGCCAGATACGCGCCAATTTGAGGAAAACGGGATCGGGATGTTTGAGGGTGGCCTTGTCAACGAGGACAAACTGTCCCGTCCCGTCCTGAAGGTCTTCACGCACTTCCACATCGGCGACAGGACGCGCATATAGTTGATCCTGAAAGCTGCTGACCTGTTTCGCGCCCAGCCATTGCAGCTTGCCAAGGCTGGCGGCATCAGACTGGAAGGACGAGGAGAACAGAAGCAGGAAGGCCAGAAAGAGACCAAGCAGCCCGCGCAACCAGACAGCTTTCTGGTTGTTCAGACGATCGGCCTTCATCCCTTTTCCAAACGTCTCGCTCATCCCTATGTCCCCGGCTTTGTGTCCCCGGATCATGGCAGATCAATGCCACCCTCACGAGATCCTACCAAGGCCCCGGATATGGCGAAAATTTGTCTATGAACAAGCGCAGAAAATTAAATTTCCGTAGGGTTTGCGGCCTCAAACCTCATATTTGCTTTTATCGCCAATATCGAAATGCAGCGGCATACGCCATTTGGCAATGCTGACGATAAGAAACAGGAGAGCTGAAATCCCCGCCAGAATCTGCGCAATAGGTTCGGCATCTAGCGCCAGAGCAAACCACAATGCGGCCAGCAGCAGGGGCTGTGCTGGCAACCCAGGAACCTTGAAACAGAAATATTCCTTGAAACAAAGCCCGCCCAGCGTGATGAAGCATCCTCCAAGACCAATCAACGGATAACCCAGCATCGCGCAAAGCAACCCAACCCATGTCGCTCCCTGCAAAGTCAATCGATAGGGCTTCATATAAATATGCAGACTGCTGGCACACATCGCGGCCGCCACAAAGGTCAACTGCTGGGCCGGATAAGCTGTCTGCCAGGGCAAAAGCGCGATGGATGGCGCGGCCAAAACAAAGCCCAGCCGATAAAGAATGACGGAAACATAGTCGAGCCAGTCCATTTCAGATTTGATATGCGGATCTGCCAAAGGGATGTCCTTCTGTGTCGGGTGGGGCGTGCGGGGTCGATCAACGTCATGATAACGCAAGTCGCCGGCCTAACCCAAACGCTTTCCCCCTTGCTCCAACGTCATTTTCTTCTGCACGCCCGCTTTTTGGACAGCAAACAATTTTATAAAATTAATAAAAAACAACAACATATACCCAACCACCAGCGATTTCACAAAAGTGACATGAAACCGAAAAGAAAGTTTCGCAAAGCCCAACCATAGTGCCGCCAACTCTATTGCACAGCTGTGCAAACCAAATAGGACCTTCCCAATGGGCGCTATTGAAATCACCGGCATTCACAAATCATTCGGCAAAACCGAAGTCTTGCGCGACATATCACTCTCCATCAAATCAGGCGAATTCGTCGCAGTGCTCGGCCCATCCGGCTGCGGCAAGACAACCCTGCTGCGTACGCTGGCCGGATTTGAAAAGCTGGACAAGGGGGAAATCCATGTGGACGGCCGTTGCCTTTCCGGACGCGACATCCATCTCTCGCCAGAAGAGCGTGGCATCGGCGTGGTTTTCCAGAATTACGCCCTCTGGCCTCATATGAGCGTTGAGCAGAATGTATCCTACAGCCTCAAGGTCAAGGGCATGTCCCGGACCGAGCGCACCAAACGGACGAAAGATGTGCTCGAACTGGTGGGGCTCGACCGCTTGGCCAACCGTCGACCGGCAGATCTGTCCGGCGGGCAGCGTCAGCGTGTGGCTCTGGCCCGCTGTCTGGCCATGCAGGCCGGAGTAGTGCTGCTTGATGAACCGCTCGCCAACCTTGATGTCCATTTGCGCGCCACGCTGGAGGAGGAGTTCTCCCGTTTCCATCAGCGCTCGGGCGCAACCATGTTCTACATCACCCATGACCAATCCGAAGCATTGGCGCTGGCCGACCGCGTCGCCGTCATGGACAAGGGCCGCATCGCCCAGTTTGCCACCCCCAGCAAGCTCTATCTTGAGCCAAGCAACGAAATGGTTGCCGGTTTCATTGGCGAAGGCAAGTTGATGGATGTTTCCAATCTCACCCCGAGCGATGACGGCATGGCCCATGCCAATCTGTTTGGCAAACCCATCCGGCTGCGCTGTGCCAGTTCGGCCAGCGCCCGCTCTCAGGCCCGCATTTCATTCCATCCGTCCGATCTATCCCTTGCGACGGCCAAGGAAGAAGGCATTCCGGCCACCGTCAAGCGATTGACCTATCGCGGCGATCACCTGCGTGCCGAGGTCGCCCCCGTCCCGGCGCCCGATGTCTCGCTCACCCTGAATGTTGCACCTCCCTTCTCCATCGAGCAGGGACAACATGTGTCCATCGCCCTTAACGATGGATGGGTCTTACCCGACCCACAATTTGCTTAATCCCCTCTCTCAAACTCACCTAATCATTCAAGGACTTCCCTTATGCGTACCCTTACTCTGGCTGCTCTGGCCCTTATGGCAGCAACCGCAGCGCACGCTGAAACCACCATCACGCTTTACACCAGCCAGGCTCCCGAGCAGGCTCAGGAAACCGTTGATGCTTTTGAAAAAGCCAACCCAGACATCAAGGTCAACTGGACCCGCAACGGCACCTCCGCCCTGATGAATGTGATGCGCGCCGAAATCGAAGCCGGTCAGGTTCAGGCTGACATTCTGCTGGTTGCAGACCCGATCAACCTTGGCCTGCTGAAGGCTCAGGATCAGCTGCTGGCCTATCCCGAAGCCCCTGTCGCTGCCTATGACAAGGCGGCTTACGACAAGGACATGACCTATTTCGGCACCAAGGCCATCACCACCGGTATCGCCTACAACACCAACAGCGCCAAGCCGGTCAAGAAATGGGCTGACCTGCTGACCGAAGAAAACCGTGGTCAGATCGCCGTACCGAGCCCGCTTTACTCCGGCGCAGCTCTCAACCATCTGCATACCCTGATCAATCAGCCGAATATCGGTTGGAGCTTCTATGAAGGTCTTGCCGGTCTCGACATTGCTCCGGAAGGCGGCAACGGCCCGGCAACCAAAGCTGTTGCGTCCGGCATGGCCAAATATGCCATCATCGTTGATGCCAACGCCCTGCGTGCCAAGGCAAAAGGCTCTCCGGTAGACTATATCGCTCCGGAAGACGGTGTCTCCTTCATCGGCGAACCGGTTGCTATCCTCAAAAACACCAAGCATGTTGCCGAAGCCAAGAAATTCGTCGACTTCCTGCTTTCCAAGGAAGGTCAGGAACTGGTTTCCAAACAGGGCAACCTGCCTTTGCTGTCCGACGTTGCGAGCCCGGAAGGTTTCCCGGCTCTCTCTTCCATGAAACTGCTCGGCTATGATGTCGATGCAGCTGTGAAAGCGAACGAAGAAGTTCGTGCCAAATTCGCAGACATCTTCGGAATGTAAGTGCGTGTCAGACCTCGCAGTAGAACAGGAGCGCCCCGAGCGGGCGTTCCGCCTTTCGCGTCTCAAGCTCAGTGGCGAGATGCGTCTGATCATCTGTCTTGCCCTGTTTGTCGGCCTGCTTTCTATCGCGCCGCTGGGACGACTTGTTTATGCCGCCTTCTTTACAGACGGATCTCTGGATCTGGAGAGAATCACCCACATTCTGGGTGGCCGTCGTGTGTTGCAGGCAACCGGCAACACCATCTGGATTTCCATCACCTCCACGCTTCTGGCCTCTGTTATCGGCACGCTGGCAGCCCTGCTGGTCGGCATGACGGATATGAAGGCCCGCACCGCGTGGGTATTCGGCTTTGTCCTGCCGCTGATGATCCCGCCGCAGGTAACAGCCCTTGCATGGGTGCAATCTTTCTCTCCGGCCAGCCCGTTGCTCGCTCCCCTTGGCCTGACCCTTGAGCCGGGTATGCGCCATCCGCTCTATTCGTCTGGCGGCATCATCTTTCTGCTTGGGCTCTATAACGCGCCGCTGGTTTTTCTGTCCGTGCGCGCAAGCCTCAGACGGGTGCCAGCCAATCTGCTCGAAGCAGCCCAAAGCGCTGGCGCAAAGCCCCTGCCCGTGGTTCTGGACATTATCCTGCCACTCGTGCGCAGCGGCATCTTCGCCGGAGCCGCACTGGCCTTTGTCTCCTCCATCGGCAATTTCGGCATTCAGGCCATGCTGGGCATTCCTGCTCGCGTGCCAACCCTCATCACAATGATTTACCGGCGCCTGAACAGCTATGGCCCCTCTGCCCTCAATGACATGGCGTTGCTGGCCCTGTTGCTCGCCGTGCTCACCATCATCGGCATGACCATCACCGGGTGGCTGGGTCGACAGGGCGACCAGCGGGTTGACGGTGCCAGCATCACATTGCGCCTTTCCCTTGGCCGCTGGCATTGGCCCGTCGCCACCCTTGCATGGGGCTATCTGGCGGCGGTGTTGGTGCTGCCTCTCTCTTCACTGGCTGGTTCAGCGCTGGTGCGCGGCTATGGCCAGCCCCTCACGCTGGACACCCTGACCTTCGAGAATTTCAACAATGCACTGTTTCGCCATGAAGGCATTCGCGAGGCATTCGCCACGAGCTTCATGCTCACCGGACTGACGGTGTTCATCCTCATCCCCGTTTCCATCGCCCTTGGTTATTTTCTCGTCTGGCGCACGGGGTTCTTGTCCAAACTGCTGCATCTGGCTTCCGAATTGGCCTATGCCCTGCCCGGCATCATCATCGGCGTGGCCATGATCCTGTTTTTCCTGCGCCCTTTGCCCCTCGTCAATGTCAGCATCTATGGCACCATTTGGGTCATCTTCGCCGCCTATCTGTCCAACTATCTCGCCCTGGCTCTGCGACCCATTTTGGGCGGCTTTGCGCAGGTGGATCGCTCGCTCAACGAAGCAGCCCAGATTGCGGGTGCGGGTATCCTTTCACGCCTTCGGGATATCGTCCTGCCGGTGCTTGCGCCTTCTGCAGCCGCCGCAGCAATCCTTGTCTTCATGACGGCGATCAACGAAATCCAGACCTCTGTGCTGCTGGTCTCATCCCGCGCACAAACCATTGGGCCGATGATCATTTTCCTCGAAGAAGCTGGCTCCTCCACCCTGGCCGCCGCAGTGGGCTGCCTGATGGTGCTGCTCATCCTGTCCCTCATGCTGGTTTCACTGTGCTTTAGCAAATTCTTGCCCAAGGGGGTGCTGCCATGGCGCGACTGATCGCTATCAGCGGCCTCAACCGCAAAAGTGCCGCCCTTTTTCTTGTCGAAATCGGCGGGCGTCGCATCCTGTTCGATTTTGGCGATGGCCTCGAACCGGGAGAGCATCCCGACATTGCCAGCATCGGCAAGGTGGATGCGCTTTGTCTCAGCCACGCCCATGAAGACCATATCGGTTCCCTTTTGCGTCTTGATGAAGTGGGAATGCCCCCGGTTTATGCCACCAAACGCTGCTTTGATGATATTCCCTCGGGCATGAAGCCCGCTGATCGCCGCGAAATTCCTCAAAAGGGTCAGTTCGATCTGCTGGGCATACCCATGACGGTTGGCCAAAGTGGCCACGCGCCGGGCGGCGTCTGGTTTCACCTGCCAACAGATCTGGGTGGCTTCATCTATTCAGGTGATGTCTCGGCAGAATCCGACAGCATGCCCATGGACCCGATGCCACCGGCAGCAACCCTTCTGATTGATGCCTCCTATGGGGATCGGGACAGTCTGCTCACAGAGCAAAGACAGCAAATAATCGTCGAGGCAAAAGGCGGAGCCGTGGTCTGTTGCCCTCCTGCCGGACGGGGCGCAGACATGGTCCATGCCCTCAGGCAGGCGGGCTATGAAGTCAAGGCCGAGGCCATCATCGCCAAAGAATACCAGATCGCCATGGGACATGCGGTACCGGTGGTGAATGCAGAGACAGCCAGCCCCGAGGATGTTATTGTCACAACCGGTTCGAATGGCGAGGAAGGCCTGTCGGCTGACCTGCTCAAGCGAGAGGGATTTCGCTTTCTCTTCTCCAGCCATGTCCCCAAAGGCAGCCCCGCCTTCCCGCTGATCGCGGAGAAGCGGGCGCAATGGTTGCCATGGAATGTTCATCCGCGCCTCAGGGATATACTCATCTGGGCTGACCAATGCCGGGCAGACCGGGTCATACCGGCCTTTCTTGATATTACGACCGCTCCGAAGCTGGTATCTGGCCTCGGTCCCCGCCTTGCCCTCAAGCGGGAAATGGAGATTTGAGACTTTGAAGCACAAGACATCCCGCCATGGCTTGCCAACCGACGTCGACGCCGCCGAAGCCATGGAAGACGCGCAACCCCTGCTGATCCCGATCATCGAGAATTTCGGCCCCCATAGCAAAACGCTTTACCTTGGCAATTTGCCCGCAGCAGAGGATGCCCACGCCTTGCAGCGCGCCAATATCACCGAAAGCCTCAATGTTTCGATCAATATTTTCCCGCAGGATTTGACCCTTGACGACGGAACCGAAATCCGTCGCTATCAGATCGGCATGATCGATGGACCAGGCAACAGCCCCCATCTGCTGGCAGCATCGGTGATGACACTTCAAGGCCTGATGCATGGCTATATCGAAGGCAAGCCCCATTACCCTCAGCATCACTGCGGCAATATTCTCATTCATTGCCGGGGCGGCCGCTCTCGCTCCGTCACGGTTCTTGCGCTCTGGATGGCCGCTTTCTGCCCTGATCAATTCTCCTCCTTCAAAGACGCTCTGGATCATATCCGAACCATTCGCGCCCTTCCGCAAAGCTACCCCTTGCCCGGCATGATGGCGCTGGCCGATGACGTCCTGTCCAACGGACTATTACCGAACATGAGCAGGTAGGCCCATGAACGATAAATTCGTGTCGGCTTCCGATGTCGCCAAACGGGCAGGCGTGTCCCGCTCGGCGGTTTCGCGCACCTTCACCACAGGGGCCAGCGTCTCGGAAAAGACACGGCGCAAGGTGATGGCTGCCGCAGAAGAGCTGGGCTACAAGGTCAATCTGTTGGCCCGCACGCTGCATATGAGCCGCTCCGATCTGGTGGGTGTCGTGGGCAAAAACCTCTCCAGCCCCTATATTTCCGCTCAGATCGATGCTTTGAGCGCCGCTTTGAGTAAGCATGACCTGCAGTGCATTCTGGTCAATTTGGCGCAGGTGGATGGCGACATCACCAAATCCGTCGAACGCCTGCTCGAATATCGGGTACGCACCGTCGTGCTTCTTTCTGGCGCAGCGCCCGATGAGGTGGTTCGCATCTGTGCGGCCAATGGAACCCGGTTGGTCCTGATCAACCGCACCATGCCGGCCGCAGTGGCCCATGCAGATATGATCGAAGCGGATTCGGCAACGGGCGGGCGATTGGCGGCCCGCAGGCTCATACAGGCAGAATGCCAAAATGTGGCCGTGCTGGTGTCCGCCTCACGCACCCATGCCAAACGGGCCCGTGCCGAAGCCTTCATTGCCGAAATGGATCTTAACGGGGTCGCAGTCACCCAATGGCGCGAAGGCCCCCATTGCTATGAAACCGGAGCAGACGCAGCCCGCACCCTTCTAGCCCGTCCGGGCATAGACGGCATCTTTGCCGTGAGCGACGAGCTGGCGCTGGGCGCCCTTAACACCGCCAGACATGAGCTGGGATTTTCGGTGCCTGAAGATCTATCCATCATCGGCTTTGATGATGCGCCCATTTCCGGCTGGTCCTCTCACGATTTGACCACGGTGCGGCAATCCCTGTCAGCCCTGACTGAAGCAACGCTGCAAGCGGTGATGGGGCCTGCCAATGGACCAAGCTCCCGCAGAAGCATCCCGGTAAAGCTCGTCGAACGCGGCTCGGTTCGCTAGAGGCTCCAGTTTCTATAAAAAAATCCCCCTTATCCTGACAGGGGGACAAGGGGGAGAGGAACAACAGGCTGCGAGGACTGTTGGAAAAAGCGAAGCCGACCGTCAGAGGGGAGAAACGACCGGCTTCCTTTGCCTAGCTTACATGCAGCTAGCGATATATTCGTATTTGTCAGCCAGTTCCGGCTGATCAGCCGTGATCGTAACAATCTCGGTCATGGTTACCTTATCCAGGGTTTTGCCATCGATCAGAGCGACCGCTGCATCCATTGCTGCCGCGCCTTCAGCTGCCGGGTTCTGAGCAATCAGAGCCTGAATGGCGCCATTCTTGAGCGCCGCAACTTCAGCGGAAGCAGCATCATAGGCAATCATCTTGACCTTGCCGATGGCACCAGCCTGACGCAGACCAGTGATCGCGCCAATAGCACCCTGATCGTTGGTGGAGAAGATCGCAGCCAGATCCGGATGAGCAGACAAGGTGGAGGTTACGATTTCAGCTGCTTTCTGAGGATCATCAGACTGATATTGCGGACCGATATATTCGATATTCGGGAATTTCTCGATTTCTTCCTCGAAGCCGGAAGTACGGGCGTCCTGTGCCAGAGAGCCAGGAGGCTGGGTGATAACCATGACCTTGCCTTTTTCGCCGATCAACTCTGCCATGGCGTCTGCGGCCAGCTTGCCACCTTCCGCATTGTCGGTCAGAACCTGAGTTTCAACAAAAGAGGTGTCGGAAATGGTCTGGTCAATGGTAAGAACCTTGGTGCCGCGTTCTGCCAGTTCCTTCATCGGCTGGATAAGCGCCTGCATGTCAGTGGGAACAATGGCCGCAACATCCGGCTTTGTGGCCGTTACCGCATTGACAACCGGAATCTGGCTATCGGCGGCAAACTGATCGGGAGCAGAGACCGAGAGATCTAGGCCCAGCTCTTCAGCGCGCGCCATCGCACCACACTGAAGGGCCTGATAGAAAGGGCTGCCCTTAACGCCGAGGACGAGGGAAACAGTGCCCTTGTCTGCGGCCTGGGAAGGCAAGGTCAATGCGGCAAGGCTTGCTGAAAGGACAAGCGCGGAGACAATCTTTTTAGTAAACATGGTGATTATTCCTTTTCTGGAAGGCTTGGTTTTTGACGTGGTTTACCCACGTTTTCTGAGCCGTCTCTTGAGCTGGTCGATCCAGACGGCAAGGATCAGTACCGCACCCATGGCAACCGTTTGCCAGAAGGGCGGAATTCCAAGAATGACAAAACCATTGAGCAAGATGATCGGGATGAAAACACCGATCACGGTGCCGAAAATACCGCCCGACCCGCCAAACAGGCTGGTTCCACCCAGAACAACAGCCGAGATGGTCGTCAGGTTGTCCATGGCGTGACCATTGATGGTCGTGGTGGCAAAGCGTGCATTGGCCATGACCGCTGCGATACCAGCCATCGCACCGGAAATGGCATAAACAGTCATCATGCGTTGGGTCACCTTGATGCCGCTGCGTCGCGCGCCCTCATCATTGGAACCGACGGCATAGACATGCAGACCAAAGCGGGTAAAACGCAAGACCAATCCGGCTACGATCACGCAAACAACCGCGATCAACACCAGAACCGGAATGCCGAACAGACGGCCAGACCCGATTTCGGTTACAAGCAACTCCGGCATGGCCCGAACATCCACTCCACCGGACAGAATCTGGGCCCCGCCTAGTGCCATACCCATCGTGCCGAGGGTAACGATCAGCGCCGGAATTTTGGCGACGGACACCAGAAACCCGTTCAGAAGACCCCAAAGGATACCCGTGACGATCGAAGCGAACACGCCAATCAGGATCACGCCCCACCCGGCAGAGGTCGTGCCAAAAGTCGTGCCGCTGTCGCCGGAAAGCGCCAGCATGACTTGTGCCGAAACGACGGAACAGAAAACCAGAACCGAGCCGATGGACAGATCGATCCCGGCGGCGATGATCACATAGGTTTGCCCGGCCGCCAGAACCAGAATGAGCGCAGCGTTGATGGCCAACTGCTGCATGTTATAGGCAGACGCAAACTGACTTGGGCGCAAACCGGTGAAAATGCAGATCAGCACCAGTAGCAACAGAAAGATCCAGCCCGAGGCCAGAAGGCGCAGCATGCGACCGTCATTGGATTGAGGCATGTTGAATTCTTGGCTTGTGCTCATGACTGCTTCTCCGTGGTACCGCTGGTCATTTCTCTGACAAGATCGTTGACGGTGACATCCTTGGGGTTGAGATCGGCCACAGATTGGCCCAGTCGCAAGACATGCACCCGGTCGGCGACCTCAAGCACCTGCGGCATGTTGTGGCTGATCAGAACCACCGAGGTGCCGTTATCGCGCACCCGCTTTGTCAGTTCGAGCACTCGCTCGGTCTGCACCACCCCAAGAGCGGCAGTGGGTTCATCAAGAAAGACGATTTTTTCCGCCCACATGGCAGCACGCGAAATAGCAACCGACTGGCGCTGACCACCTGAAAGGGTATCAACGGCCACATTCTGGGACTTCAGCTTGACGCCAAGCTCGGTGAAGACCTTTGCCGCCCGCTCCCGCATGGTCACGCGATCCAAAACACCCAGTTTGCCAAGCAGGCCTAGGCGGACAAGCTCGCGACCAAGAAAGAGATTCTCCGCCGGAGGCAAGTCAGGGGCAAGCGCCAGATCCTGATAGACCGTGGCAAGGCCAGCATCCTGTGCGTCACGTGGAGAGCCGAAATGAACCGGCTTGCCATCAATCAGCAATTCGCCACTATCAAACTGGTCAGCCCCGGAAAGAATTTTAACCAGCGTCGACTTACCTGCGCCGTTATCGCCGATAAGCGCGACGATTTCACCCGGCATGACCTTGAAGTCGACACCGCGCAACGCCTGAACATGGCCAAATGTGCGGCGAATGTTGCGGGCTTCAAGCAAAGGCTGGGTCATTTCACCGCATCCTCCATCTCAAGCCCGATATTGTTCGAAAAGGCAAAGAATTCGCTGTAACGCGCTTCAACAAGGGCCTGCCAATGGTCGTAGGCTGCCTGACTGCTAGGAAAGCGCCAGATTTCAACCGTTTCAAAATCATGCTGACCGCGAATATGGAACCGTCCCTGCGAAACGGCGCCCTTCTCGGTAGCAGCCTTGCGAATGCTGTTCCATGAAGCGCAAAGCGCATCCTTGTCAGCTTGCGCTGTCAGATACCAGTGTGGACGGGGGCGCGCATAATGCAGCCATGCACAGTCAGCACCGGATTTTTGAGCATGATCAGACATTGTGACCCTCTCCTTCAGTCTTTTTGGGCGCAATCAGGTCGCCGAGTGGGCGGATGCGCCCGACAATGTGTCGGGATGTTGTGAATTTGAAATCGGCTACACGCTCATGGCCACGAATGGCACTGTCTGCAACGTCCGGCCCGGCAATTTCCCAATAGCCCAGATGATGCCAGTGATGAGCGATATCGAAGCGCATGCGCCCCGAGATATTGACCTCATGATCCAGATCGCCCTTGAAGGCTTCATCACACTCCAGATCATAGTCATTCCGCTCGGCCACCGTGGCTTCACACCACTGGTCATTCCACTCCCACAGAGCAAGAAAGGCCCATTCATGATCGCTATGGGCACCCTTGCCGAAAACGGGTGAGAATTCTCGAAGACCAATCAACCATTCGGTCTTGAATGCACGGGCCCAGCCCGCCTTTTCCAATCGAACGGTTCCTGCCAGCGCAGCATCAAGGCTGGGCGCTTCAAACACGCCCGCCAGATCGTGGGAATGGGTAAAGCCGGTATCAATGCCCATGGGAACATTGGGAGCCTGTGGATCGAAAACGCAGCGCTGGGAAACGATCCAGCCCTCGGCGACAAGCTCATCCAGAACCCCGTGGATCGCCGCTTCATGGCTGGCATCATAGATACCCGGCAAATCGTCCTGGCGGGTTGCAAGAAACAGCACACAGGCTCGCGCCTTGTCTGCTCCTTCAGCCGTAAAGACATCCGTATCGCCTGTCAGTGCGCTCATGTCAGCGAGCCTTCCGGACAGCAGTCATCAGACGCTCGACCCGTTCCGGATCAATCGGGTTCCACCAGACATTGTCCTTCTTCAGCCACTGGCCAACGATGGCACCATCGGCAACGGACATGAGGGCCGGAACCTGTTCGGGAGAAAGACCAGAGCCGACAATAACGGGCAGATGCGTGCCTGCACGCACCTGATCCACTTCTTCCGGCTGGGTAGGAGACCCTGTACGCTGGCCGGTGGCGATCAGCACATCGGCATCGAACCATTCTGCATCGGTTGCCTGCTCCGTGATCGTGCGGTCTGCCGTTATCGCGTGTGCACCAAACTTCACATGCACGTCGGCTAGAATGGCCACATCCTTGGCACCAATATTGGCTCGGTAGCGCAGAGCCTGCGAAGAGGCACCATTGAGGAAGCCCTCATTGGCCACATAGGCGTTGGCCCACTGGTTGACACGCACCCACTTGGCACCGACAGCCTTGGCCACAGCAAGCCCCGGAATGGCGCCATTGGCAACGCAGGTAATCCCGATTGGAGTATCCACTGCTGCGCGCACCGCTTCACAAGCGGCCGTCAAACCGGCAACTGTCTCATAGCCGATATCTTCAGGACGGGAGAAGGGCATATCCCCGGCATTCTCGATCATGATACCATCGACACCGCCTTCAGCAAGCGTCTTGGCATCCTTTACAGCCGCAGCATAGATTTCACGGACAGGAGCGCCATCGTAGCGGGGCGCACCCGGCAGGGCTTGTAAATGGATCACACCAATAATCGGCTTTTTGACCCCAAACAGACGCTCAAGCGCATTGTCTTTTGGCGGCATTACTACGGGAGCTGTCATTTTGCCCTCTTTTCTTTTTCATGATTGAGTTGTTTCAAAGTCGGATACGCGGTTTGTGCACCCTTGGCACCACAAGACAGCGTTGCGGCCAAGACCGCATCTTCCAAGGCTACTGCGGGGCACACACCCCTCGAAAGCCCGGCCAAAAACCAGCCCGCCAGGCAGTCACCTGCCCCTGTCGTATCAAGCACAGGCAATCCTTCTGGTGCGGGAATATGGGTTACTGTACCTGCAGCATGATATTCCGCCCCCAAAGGCCCACGTGTGCGTACAACAGAGTGAGCGCCCATGGCTTCAAGGCGCGCAACCGGTGCTTCGCCAATCAGAGCCGCAGCCCGATCATTAACGAACAGTACAGACGCACCATCGATGGCATATTCCAGTTGCTCTATTCCCTCGGGAAATGTCGCGGGTTCCAGATCAAGCGACCAGGATAGACCGGCCTTTTTGGCCATATCAATGAGAAGTCGACCTGCTGGCCCATAAATAGCCGTATGCAGATGGAAGCTCCCCTCAAGTGTGAGGTTGGATAGATCTTCCGGCTCGGGATAGATCGATACACCCGGATATAGCACGAGACGCTTTTCACCGTGGGGCTCGACAATCGAAACAACACGGCAAAGCATACCTTCCGCCGGAACGAGCATGGTACGGATATCATGATCACGCATATGCTTGTTAGCCTGACGCGACATCTCATCCCGTCCGACACGCCCCATGAACGCGACTGAAGCCTCGGCACGCGCCGCTGCAACCGCACTATTGGCGGCAACACCGCCAAAACCATCGGTCAGATCACTCGCCGGAACTTTTTCATCGGGATCGGGGAAATGGGAAACAGTGAATGTTTCATCCCAACTCATATCACCGACAAAAACAATGTCTTCCATGGGTATATCCTCATTTGTTATGACAATAGTATCTTTGTAATGACAAATGAGGTCAACATCTGATAGGTTGTTTTTGCACAATATTAGTGCTGTGTCTATTATTTGTGCATTTATCAGCAATTTTGTTCGAAAAATACGCAGGATTACGGGTTGCAGGATGAAGTCTCAACCATTGATTATGGTTGCTAGGCTTAGAAAAACCTGCAAATGATATGAAGAAGCAATACAAATGGTGTCTTATGAAGTGGACTGAACATAAAATCGTCGCCAACGGTGTTCCACGCTGGCTGCAAATTGCAGAGATCCTGCGCGAAGCAATTGAAGACGGTTCATTTGCAGTTGGACAAAGCATCCCGACCGAAGCCGAAATTAACAAGGCTTTTGACGTCAGCCGTACGACAACCCGTGCAGCGATGCAGAAGCTCGTGCAGGATGGATTGATTTCTCGTCGTGCGGGCTTGGGCTCTATCGTTGTCGATCAGAAGGTCGATCAACCACTCCATCAGATCCGCAGTTTTTCAGAAGACATGGAAAGCCGCGGCATGACAGCATCCTACGAGGTTTTGAGTTGCGGCCTAACGACGGCAACCCCTGAAGCCACCCATGGACTGGGTCTGGCCTCTGGCGACAGACCATTTCACATCGAACGATTGCTGAAAGGCAATGATCGTCTGATTGGCTACTCCCAATCCTTCGTCCGCCCGGATATTTTCAACGCCGTAGCTCCACCAGACGCAAGTTTTCTGTCTCAAGGCTCTCTTTATGACTGGATCGCTAAGGAACTGGGCATCAAGATCAATGGCGGCGTAGAATATATCGAAGCCGGTCTGGCAGATGCCTTTCTCGCCAAAACATTGGATGTAAAAGAGGGAGACCCTGTCCTGGTCGCCCATCGCACGGCGCAATCAGAAGCCGGTTTACCAATTGAATTTGCCGTGATCACCTATCGCGCCGATCGCTATCGCTTCCGCGTAGAACTGTAGCCCCTGATAGGCACAGCGAGCGCTTCTGATTTCTTTTGCTCTTCATATCTTAAATACAAAAAAACCGCCGCCAGAGGCCTCCGGCGACGGTTTGTTTGATTGGGTGAAATCCCGTTATTCGATCAGAAATAGACGATATAGGCATAAATCGCCGATATAACGGTCGTAACCATCATCAAGGGGAAAGACAGCTTAAGGAACTGCATGAAAGAGATGCGCTGTCCGGCCCTTTCCGAGAAGCTGGCCACCATAACGTTTGCACTGGCACCAATCAGCGTGCCGTTACCGCCAAGACAGGCCCCTAGCGATAAACACCACCAAAGTGGTTCGATGGCCTGAGGCCCCCCAAGGTCGGTCTGCATCGCTTTGAGCAGAGGAATCATGGTAGCCACAAACGGGATGTTATCCACGATGGACGACAGAATCGCCGAGGCAAAAAGAACGATCATCCCCGCAAACTCGACATTTGTGCCTGTTATAGCCAAAAGTTTGCCTGCAATGATCTTCAAGAGCCCTGTATGCTCAACACCGGCGACCAAGACAAACAAACCTAGGAAGAAGAAGATCGTCTCCCACTCAACTTGATTAAAGGCCTTGTGAACCGCATGAGACTGCTCTTCCGGTTTTCCCCCAAAGGTATGCAACAGAAGAAGAAAAGCCGCACCGGTAAGAGCAATTGTGCCTGGTTCCCATCCTTGCCCGTGACCATAGATGAAGCCGAACAGAACCAAAGCCAGCGTAATCAGCGATTTGGTTAGAAGCACCTTGTCTTCGATCGCCTCAAACGCGTTATATTGCATCATCGCCTGCTTGTCTTCGTCAGCAGCATGCATTTTCCGGCCCCAGATAAAGTCGAAAAACACCAAACAGATCAGAAGAATAAGGATTGCAATCGGACTTACCCATTCCACAAAATCCATAAAGCTAAGCCCAACAGCAGATCCGATCAAAATGTTCGGGGGGTCACCAATCAAAGTTGCTGTACCGCCAATGTTGGACGCAAAAATTTGGGAGAAGAGGAACGGATAAGCCTTTAGCTTGAGCTGATCGGTCAACAGCAACGTAACCGGTACAACGAGAAGCACCGTCGTCACGTTATCAAGCAGGGCTGAAAAAACGGCTGTCACCACCGCGAGCGCGATAAGCAACATCCTTGGGTTGGCTTTGACCAGTTTGGCGGTATAAATCGCCACAAACTGAAACACGCCCGATTCCTTGGTGATGGCGACAATCACCATCATACCGGTAAGTAGGAAAATCGTATTGAAGTCAATTCCATGAATGACCAGCTCAAAATTCAATACACCGAGAAGAACTAGCAGACCAGCACCCAACAAGGATACAATGGCCCGGTTTATTTTTTCGGTGATAATGAAGAAGTAAGCTGCAATCAAAATGACGGTCGCCACAATCATGGGCGGCCATCCAAAAATAGCACTTGTGGCTATTTCACTGGCATTTTCCATTGATCAACTATCGCTTTTTTTGCCGAAGGATAGGCAAACAGTCGCCTGTGCCCACCCAATCGAGATTGTTGGATGTGCTAAGCTGTCGATCAGGAAGAACTGGAGACAATCAGTTCCAGTTCGGAGATGGCGGATTGTTCCGTCAAAATGCCGAGGAACCTTTGTGTCCCGTTCTCGACGACCGGCAAGGGGCTGCCGTGTTTGGTCAGCTTGAGGATACCCTCCCAAACCGAAAGGTCCGGGCTGATGGTAGTCGGCTCCTGCTCCATGGCAGATTCAACGGTCTTCGACTTGATTTCGTTGATACGCTTTGCGATGTCGGGTTTGGCACCGCGCGCAAAATCCAGATGCTCAAGGCCGTTGGTCATGGTAACAGAAACGGGTAGGACCTGCCTCATAACGGACATGAAACCAAACATGCCCAGAAGTTCATTGTCTCTAGATATGACAGGAGCAGTTCTGATCTTTTCATCTTCGAGAATGTGCAAGGCATCCTCGACAATCATGTCCGGAGTCAGACTGATCACCTTTTCAATCATTGCGTCTTTACAAGGCACTGTAACCTCCTCATCTTGTTTTTGGCATATGAGCCACAGTCCCTTTTGCCGCAATTAAACCTCAATTGTGGCATGCTAAAGTTGAATTGATGCATTTTGACGCAGTATGAACAGAAAAATCACAATTGTGTGATTAGGCCATATCAGGCTGATAAGGTTTCTTCCCTTACGCAAAAACCCCCCGGAGCTTTAAGTGCTACGGGGGGTTTTTTGAGTTTGTTATTAGCAGGCCCGGCAGCGACCTACTCTCCCACGTCTTAAGACGGAGTACCATTGGCGCAGAGGATATTAACGGCCGAGTTCGGGATGGGATCGGGTTTGGTGTCCTCGCCATAACCACCGGGCCGGCGAATAACAAACGGAGAAGCTGGAGTTGCTGTCGGTGATTTTATCAAATCACCTCACGCTTAGTTTCGGTGGGTTGCATTAGAGCAACCCGCCTTGAATGAATATAGACAAATGAGAGTAATCAAGCCTATCGAGCTATTAGTATCAGTAAGCTTCGCACGTTACCGCGCTTCCACACCTGACCTATCAACGTGGTGGTCTTCCACGGCTCTCAGGGAGAACTCGTCTCAAGGTGGGCTTCCCGCTTAGATGCTTTCAGCGGTTATCCCTTCCGCACATAGCTACCCTGCAATGCGGCTGGCGCCACAACAGGTCCACCAGAGGTGCGTCCAACCCGGTCCTCTCGTACTAGGGTCAGCTCCTTTCAATTCTCCTGCGCCCACGGCAGATAGGGACCGAACTGTCTCACGACGTTCTGAACCCAGCTCACGTACCGCTTTAATTGGCGAACAGCCAAACCCTTGGGACCTGCTCCAGCCCCAGGATGCGATGAGCCGACATCGAGGTGCCAAACAATGCCGTCGATATGGACTCTTGGGCATCATCAGCCTGTTATCCCCGGAGTACCTTTTATCCGTTGAGCGATGGCCCTTCCACACGGGACCACCGGATCACTATGACCGACTTTCGTCTCTGCTCGACTTGTCAGTCTCGCAGTCAGGCTGGCTTATGCCATTGCACTCAACGACCGATTTCCGACCGGTCTGAGCCAACCATCGCGCGCCTCCGTTACTCTTTGGGAGGCGACCGCCCCAGTCAAACTACCCACCATGCGCTGTCCCGGATCCGGATAACGGACCGCGGTTAGACAGCCATGACAACAAGGGTGGTATTTCAAGGATGGCTCCATCTGAGCTGGCGCCCAAACTTCAAAGCCTACCACCTATCCTACACATGCCAACACAACTGTCAGCGCAAAGCTATAGTAAAGGTTCACGGGGTCTTTCCGTCTGACCGCAGGAACCCCGCATCTTCACGGGGAATTCAATTTCACTGAGTCTATGCTGGAGACAGCGGGGAAGTCGTTACGCCATTCGTGCAGGTCGGAACTTACCCGACAAGGAATTTCGCTACCTTAGGACCGTTATAGTTACGGCCGCCGTTTACCGGGGCTTCAATTCGATGCTCTCACATCTCCTCTTAACCTTCCGGCACCGGGCAGGCGTCAGACCCTATACGTCGCCTTGCGGCTTCGCAGAGCCCTGTGTTTTTGATAAACAGTCGCAACCCCCTGGTCTGTGCCACCCGCTAAAAGTTGCCTTCTAACGGGTCTCCCTTCTCGCGAACTTACGGGAGCAATTTGCCGAGTTCCTTCAGCATAGTTCTCTCAAGCGCCTTGGTATACTCTACCTGTCCACCTGTGTCGGTTTAGGGTACGGTCTAATGTGGGTGCTATTTCCTGGAACTCCTA